>NZ_CP013341.1:1503554-1804265 GCF_001455205.1 Nitrosomonas ureae | reverse complement strand
TGGCGCGGCAACCGCCCCAGGGGTTCTGGCATACACTGTTTGATAACGCGCTTCATCGATCATCGTAGCAGGACGGGCAATATAAGGGGGCAAGGGTAATTGACCATAACTCTCCAGTAATTCCGCAACGGTTTTTTCATGTTCAAAGCGCAAGGTATAAAATTCTTGTTCCCGCGCAATTACGGTTAATGAAATTGCATCAGCCAGAACGAGTTGTGAATCCAGTTTTGGTGCATGACTGGCGCGGACGGTGGCCACAACATGACGATCATCCAGCACGCGTTCCACCAGTACTTCCACTTTGCCGCCACTGGCTTTTTTACCCAATAGGCGTGCTTTGATTACTTGCGTATCGTTAAAAACCAAAACATCCCCAGCGCGCAAGAAATTAGGAAGACTAGCAAATAAGGCATCCTGCCAATGATTATTGATACTATCCAAATAGAGCAAGCGGCTACCAGTACGTTGCTCAGTAGGAAATTGTGCAATTAATTCGGTGGGTAAATAAAAATCAAAATCCTGAGTTTTCATCCTATGTATTATACCGATCAACAGGTTTCTCACCCATGCTGCTGGTAACAACAAATAGAAATGTTCGGTTTTTTAGCAAAAAAGCTATGTTAAAAGACAGGGAAAAGAATATCAAAAATTACTCGAAAATAGGCAGGCTGAACTTTTCTAACTTCCCCCGCCTCACTACTCGTATACCTCGCCCTGTGAGGCGAGGTCGCTCATTGACTATTTCGACCAGAAAAATGATGCTATTGGAACATTTCCAATCGACGGAATTATTTGCAAAACAATATTAGTTTTTTCTATCAAATACTTGCACTATTTCACAAACAGCCATTTATACAAAAACAGCCGTTAACTTTGCCAGCAATCCATCAATCATAGGCTGGAAAACACCCAGGAAACCGGGCAGTTGCAATATGCCGACAATAAGTATCAATAAACCGCCCGCAACTATCCCATATTTAAGACCTCGCACAAAATTTGCCGATGCGGGCGCACGAGTATAGGTTTGATTAGAGAATGCTAAAAATATTTTCAGTATCCCCAGTAAAACACCCGCAGCTATACACCCTAAAAACAAATGCAGCGCACAAAAAATTCTTTTAATTAAAGGTTCATCAGCAAATTCTAGACTTGAGAAACGAAGACAAATGATAATTACAAACAATAAAATAAGGGAGTTCCAGAAACCTCCAAATCTCATTCTGATCTCACTTTCCATACTCATATAATCTCTCCATTTAAAATAAGTACATACAACAGCTTGGTAAAAATCGTTGACACAATTTGTTAAGTTAAGACTCAATCCATCAATTCTGTACAGCCACCTATTTACACTCAGTATCCATAAGACACTCATACTTCTTCACTTTATAGCTTGAAGATTATAGCGAAATTAACCTGGAATGTAGTCACGCGAGCAATAAATTTCTTATTATTTTGATACCTTCATATGCATGTCAGAAAAATGAATATGAATAGCCGGGGTGAAGATTAAGATTTTATACAGGGGTAATCATTAATAGAAATAATCACCCCAGAAAACGCATAGTAAAAGATTAAGTCGCAGAAATTAAACCAAGACTGTCAAAAACATAAGGAAACAGCTTATAGCCAAAAAGCAGAAATCAGCGGATCAAGAGTAGCTGCGTAACTGGATGGAAGTATTGTTTGACCGATCTCGGGTGGTTCAAAACCTGCCATGGCAGTAACTAAACTGTCAACTTGGCTATCCAGCAACATCAAACCTCCAGCCGTTTTAAACTGCTCAACGTGAGCGCCCGAACTCAGGTACCAATCTTTGATTACCAATTTATCATGGCTACCAATGATACTTACTTCAAGATTATTGCCCCCACGCTGGAACCAAATCTGTTCCGGGATGATATCTGACAGAAATTTAACGGTATCCAACACACCCAAAGCGGGATCATTTTCGACAATGATATCCTTGCCATATCCACGCCCGAAGGAGTAAGTATCAGTGCCTGTTCCGCCAATCAGCAGGTCATTACCAACTCCACCATCCAACGAATCATCGCCGGTATCGCCAAGCAAAGTATCCGCACCGCCCTTGCCCGACAACATATCGTTTCCTGCACGACCCCATATAATATTGGCAGCCGTACTCCCGGTTATTTGATTGGCAGTCGAATTGCCAATACCAATAATCGCCCAGGTTCCTGACAACGTTAAATTCTCCAGATTATCACCGAGTGTATACGAAATGGATGCAATCACCGCATCGCGGCCGCCATTAGCATTTTCAACGACCCTATCCCAAAAACTATTCAATAGGTAAGTATCATCGCCTGCACCTCCAGCCATGAAATCAATCCCACTCCCGCCATCCAACCAATCATTCCCGGCGTTACCGTTTAACACATCATTACCTGCTAATCCGCTGAGTGTATCATTTCCATTCCCGCCACTCAGTTTGTCCGCACCTGATGTCCCATTGATATCGATGTCCAAACTACTAATATTGATATCGAAGATATCCGCAGCGGTTAGGTCACCGGTATCTTTGGCAGTAATCATCACGCTCAATTTTCCAGGTGTATCTGGTGTACCGCTGATTGCACCTGTTGTCGTATCAAAGCTGAGCCAGGCCGGCAGTGAACTTCCATCGATCAGGGCCGCACTGTAAATAAGCCTATCGCCATCCGGATCGACAAATGTATTGGGATTCATCACATAGCGGAAGTTCTCGCCCGCAACTGCCACTTGATCTGAGAGCGCAACCTGCAAATGAGGAGCCTGATTATCTTTCAATTTGGCTTTCACTGTTGCCAAATCCCAAACAGTGTCATCCTCCTTGAACTTGATCTCTTCGACAGAAAAGGGGGTCACACCATTATTTTCCAAGTAGCTTTGAATAATAAGTGTATCTCCGGTACCGATAATAGTTAACACTAGATTATCTCCCGAACGGCTAACACGAACTTCATCAGGGATTACGGCATAATCAAATTGCACTACATCGACCTTTCCAGTAGTCGCGTCATAACTATTGATCGTATCCTGACCTGAGCCTAAACTGAATAAGTAAGTATCATCACCGGTACCACCCGTGATAATGTCGTCACCTGTTCCGCCATTTAGAAAATCATTACCAGCACCACCATCAATCGTATCGTTCCCACCTTCACCGTAAATTACGTCATTCTCAGTTTTACCCGTAAGGCTATTGTTCATTTCTTGCGGATTCAGAGTGGGTACAGGGCCTGCAAGCGCGATCAGCTCCGCCATTGTCAATATCATCCCATTACCAAACTGAATACGCTCCAATCCCATACCAGTGAGATCAGTCGAGTTTGGCAGCACAATCTCGACACCACCCCCCGTCCATGTTACGGTCAGGGCAGCATGCATGGTCTGGGTATATAGCGCATCTTCAAATTCAGCCTGGCCCCGCACCCCTTCGACGACAAGTTGTTCCCAGGTAAAAGCGATATCATCCTGGTTAATCCCTATCAACCTAAGCAAGTCCTGTGCTATAGGTTTTACTTCCTGGGTCAAATAAACATTCGGGGCATTCCTGGAATAATCCCACCAATGCGCCAGTTGCGTTCCTGTGTCCCAAATCCTGTCTACTCCCAATTCACCAATGAGCATGACATATGTATCTTGACTGAACTTGCCATCCAGAAAATCAGCCCCATCACCACCGATCAGCGTATCTCTGTAATAACTACCATACAGCGTATCATCCCCCGTATTCCCATAGGAAAATCCACTCATACGCGACTCGGTATCAGTAAAATACGCCACCTCATTACTAAGCCAAGGGATACCGGGCGCATAGAGAATATCGTCCCCGCCACCACCATCGATCATCGATATCTCATCCGAAAAACGATTGCTTCCGTAACCTTCGATAATATTGTCGCTGCCACCGCCCTGGATTCGTTCAATTTGCGTATTGATGGTCCTTGTCGTTTGCCAGTACTGTTGAATCACATCGGGTGACGCTGGAACCTGATTATTCGTTATGAAACCAACAATCACACCATTCTCATATACAAGCTGCATGTCATTGATGACTGTCGCGCCTACCAGAATTCCTTGATTGTAAATTTCATGCCATTCAGAAAATGGAATAAATTGCTGCACTACTGATGGACTAGTTGCTGGAGGAATAGTAGAGGGCGTATTGAGAACATCGATTGTGGAAGATGAAGAATCCCTGCTATAAGATTGGCGTTGAATATTGGACGTATCAGCAGAATTCTCGAGTAATGTAAAACGTTGCACAACGATATTCGCTTCATATGCAGACACCAAACTAGCACGATAGGTGGTTTCATCCACTCGCGCATACAACCCGTGATGCGGGTCACGGGTGTTACCAAGCAAATCATTTGCCCACTGCGCGCGTGCTGCATCCAGAAAATCCATTTGTAATTGCGCGATATCGAGGGCGGGCGCAGGCCAAGCCAGCCAATCAGCCATTCCAACCGCCACGTTATTTTCTGCATGGATTACCCAGGTATGCTGCGATACGTAATAATCTTTGATTGTTAATGTCGTACCGCCACCACGCAACGATAGAATCAAATCATTCCCGGTACGTACGTGACGCAAATCAGTCAGTAATGTACTTTCTGTCAATGCAACAATACTCGTACCTGCTGCTGATTCCACCACCCTATCGCTGCCCAGTGAGGTCCAACCATAAAGATAAGTATCATCACCATCACCGCCCACCAACAGATCATTACCGGCATTACCATCCAGAATATCGTTACCTGCATAGCCTTCAATATGATCATCGGCGACTGTTCCAATCAAGACATCATCGCCCATCGTCCCACCGAAAATATTTGCCGCCAGCATGCTCATTTCATTAGCATCTATCAGCGAATTGTCGTTCAAGCGCAATGCCGTTACATTGGGTCCTTGAGTAAACCAGCTTTGAAAAAGGATACTGTCTTGACTCCCCTCAATACGCATAAGCAGACTACCATCAGCCAATTCAAAGAAACGCAGATCACTGGCAACGATACCCGCGCCTAGTTGAACTTCATCACCAGCCGCATCCTCGCTGTTTGCTGAAGTGATAATATCGGCACCATCTCCACGATTGAATACATAAATATCGGCGCCACTGCCACCCGTATTGTGATCAGCACCGGCGCCACCTTGCAAAGTATCACTGCCCTCTTGTCCGAATAGCGCGTCATTACCTGCTCCGCCGATAATCCGATCATCACCTGTATCACCAAGGAGGTGATCGTCGCCACCATTCCCCTTAAGGGTATCGTTGCTAATACTGCCCTGAATCAAATCTGCACCCGCGCCTCCATAGGCTTCTACGATTGATTCTTCAGAACTGATCTCGATTGATGACAAATTCAGAACCACTGCTTCGCGCAGGTGCTCACTCGTCCAGTTTTCCAGGTCAATTGAATTGCCACCATAATCAAATTGAATCTGTGTACTCATCCCGTAAAGAGCATTTTGTAGATCGAGTACTCCACCATTTCCCAAAGTAATGCGTAAGATATTGGAATCACCTAACCATTTCACACCTGATGGCGCATTCGATGCTACAACGCTGGAATTAGCCAGGGAATCTTGTGGCTCACTGCTTAATTCCGACATAAAACTTACTGGAGCGCCGGTATTTCCGGCATCGGCCAATCTGATAATATTATTCCCTTCCAGGTCACTGATGAGGTCGCCTTCTTCAACATCGATGTAGATATCATCACCCGTCCCGCCATATAACTCATCATTTCCTGTACCGCCAATGAGTGTATCGTTACCACCTCCACCAAAGAGCTGATCTTCGCCTGCGCCGCCATCAAGAAAATCTTGACCCTGATATTGCAAAGAAATCCCTCTCTCATCGCCAACAAGTACATCTCTGCCTGCACCACCAGCAAGAAAATCGGAACCTCCAGCACCCACTAGCCGGTCATCACCATTACCTCCGCTCAAGTAGTCATTACCATGCAAAGATGCATCCAATTCGAAATGAGGATTATCCCCCAGCATCAGATCATCTCCATCATGTCCAAGAATAGTGTCGTTGCCTGCTTCTCCAAAAATCACATCACCATCAGCACCCGCATCAATAAAATCATTACCACCCCCCGCAAAAATCCAATCTTTCCCAGCACCGCTTGAAATCACGTCATCCCCACCAACAGCTTGGGCAACTTCTGCGGGTGACGCACTGAAATTATATTTACGGCTATAGGTGATAATATTATCTTTAGTAATTGTCTCACGACTGATTTTCCAATCTCGATCGACTGACTCGATATTGCGGTCACTTTCAATAGTGTCATCTCCACCCAAACCTATCAAAATATCTTTACCTGCGCCTCCCATCAGAATATCATCGCCAGCATCGCCGATAAGCGTATCATTGCCCACATTGCCATCGAGTAAATCACCCCTTCCTCCGCTACCGATCTGTGTTCTGCTCAGGGTGTAAGCTGCATCCAAACTATACTCGGTTTTTGCATATAGCCTGTCGTTGCTTAATTGCCCTCTGATGATGTCGCTATCGGCATCTCCCACTATGACATCGTCATCTATACCGCCAGCCAGAATATCCTCACCGTCTCCCCCTTCAATACGGTCTTTACCATCCTTACCATCGACTTCGTCATCACCTCCAAGACTTCGGATATGATCATTCTCGGTACTTCCATACAACACATCTTCGCGATCTGCCTCTTCCTCTGCACCGACAACAATATTACCAAACTCGTCAAAATCAATAGGATCTTCAGGTTTCAGATCACCCAGGATGACACGATCCAATACCGGTGCTTCGTCAAGTGCATTATCGCCAAGCGCGACCCCTAATTTACCATCACTCCAATTCTTGATCCGAACCCTGGCACTGTCGGTGCTGCCGACAAAACTGATCAACAGATCATACGTGCCGTTATCTTGAGCAGCACGAAGATAAACCAGACTATTCTTCTGATCCATCCAAGTATCACCGATTCTTATCCAATCCTTATTATTGGATACACCACTTCTGCCCTGAGCAACCACAGAGCCGAATTGAATTACTCCAACCCCATCAGTATCCAGCACGGTATCGATACCATCACCCGGATTGATAATATAAGTATCTAGGCCTGATCCACCTTCCAGATAATCGTTGCCCTCAAGCCCTTTCATTATGTCATCGCCGCCGCCGCCATAAAGGTGATCTTCAACAGCTGATGCCGCAGGATTATCCGCATCGTTGCCACCAAAAAAATAACGTGGTGTGCTGCCTGATAACTCACCTTGTGAAATCTTGTAACCTGTAGCCACATCTTCATAATAATCGTTAATATTTTGATAGCTATGATTACCTGAACTGAACGTAACTGTCGAATCAAGCGGGTTTTTGTCCTCAATATTGAACCAGTTTTTACGTATCAGCATCGTCATGCGATCCACCAGATATGATGATGTCAGCGAACCCGAGCCGCTCTCCGGATTGAAGCGATCAAGCGCCCCGTTCGAATTGAAAATACCATAATCTATACTTACCCCCTCGAGGATGAAAGGATTGAGCGCCACAAGCGCAAAGCGCGCTGCCAGGCCCTGTTGACTATCACTCTCTACCCTGGTGATAATATCGCTGCCAGTTAGGTCGGATAACAATGCTAATTGAACCTTACCCACAGAATCTTTAAATCGAACACTGTTCTGTAATTCGTAAAGATTGGTATAAAATTTGTCGCGATTACCTGTTTCAGTCTTCTGATTATCAGCAAGCATAATTTTGCCACCCGCAGGGTTTAGCAAAATAGTGCGCAAAGCATCAAGTCCGGATTCAAGCGTTTTACTGTTGGATGCTCCAGCCATATCCTTAGTG
Source organism: Nitrosomonas ureae (assembly GCF_001455205.1). Taxonomy (NCBI): domain Bacteria; kingdom Pseudomonadati; phylum Pseudomonadota; class Betaproteobacteria; order Nitrosomonadales; family Nitrosomonadaceae; genus Nitrosomonas; species Nitrosomonas ureae. The sequence goes on along the minus strand of NZ_CP013341.1, from coordinate 1,796,413 downwards.
GAACCAAAAGCATCGATGAGTTTCCTCAATTGTTCTTGATTCAGAGTCGGTGTCAGTTGGGAATAAACTGAATGAACCGCCAAGGCATCGACTAGCAGACTAATGCTATGATTATTGAACGATTTTTCTGTTTGGATACTGACAGACGAACCCAGTTGATAACCTAAGCCTGCGATAACAGGAAAACCCTCGGAACCGCGTATATTCCAAACATTATCTGGCGCTATGTTACTGATACCAAGAACACTACTCACTGCATTTGCTAAATTACCCTGCAAACCACTAACTCCGGGTGCATTGTAGAGATAAGCATCAGTGACCTGCGAATAACTTTGCTTGACTGCTGCAGCCAAATAACCTCCCAGACTGTGACCGCTGACAGTAAAACTGTGATTCTGCAGTACATTGGGATCATTCAACCAAGTATCGATTTGTAATTTGAGTACGATAAATTGAGGATTGAGAAACGGAGGTATTGCTGAAGCCAATATTCCATCAGCAAGTAAATCATTAGCCGCAAATTCGGTTCCCCGTATCGCAAGATATTTAGCACCACCTTCTTTCGCTTCAAAAACAGTGGCTGAAACTCCGGTAATTGGATCGGTGTATTGATCTGCAACTTGCCAGTTATTGACGAACTCGGCAGCTTGAGAAAGAGGCATACCGACAGTATCATTGCTGGTTAGTTCTTCAATTGCAATTGTTTTGCTCAAAAACGTACCATACGCTGCTTGGCTCAATTCAGCTTGAATAGTATATGTTGCGGTATTATTCATTCCTGCTGCTCCTCAATTGATTTTATAAAGATCTTTTTTATCAAAATAGTAGAATTAGCCTCTATAACACTTGGACATTGATACGATGAAGGCACCCATGGCCCCGGTAAATCACCCCCACCTCTGCTATACAAAACAAACTCGCCTAGTAATTTTATGTCAGCTTTTCGAATGATCTTGATATGGGTTCGCTTCATGACTGTCTCTTGAGGTCCATTAGCAGCAGGATCGCCTTTTTTATAATAATGAACATCCCATTTGAAGATATATTTAGGTCCTAGCGATTCTTCTATTTTCTGATCAGATTGGTAGAAAATAACTTCTCCTCGATCATTAAACATATCTGGTGGTAGCGTTACCGTTTTATACACTCTGATACCCCCATCGATCGCACATAGACGATCCACCTCCCTATCCAACCGCGCTTTTTCTGAGAAGAGTGCGGCATAAATGACTGATAAAACAATCATAAGGAAAACGATTCTTTTCATACGGAAAGACCCTTTTATATTTGACGACAATTAATTCAACACAAAGTCGTATTTCACTTTTACCCAATTCCGTAGTTCTAATGATTAATTCATTTCACGACAGAAAATATTTATTGTTATGATATTAATGAATAATTTGGATAAATTCCCCCCTTGCTTTACGACAAGGGTACGCCAATACTTTAATTTTGAACTATGATGGGATTAGTTTGAAAACAGGAGAAAACATACTCAAAGACTCAATCACGTATGCAACTACTTCCAACCACTCGCTATTGAAAGACGATGTAATAATTAAACTAATCTCAGGAAAGGAAAGAATCCGGCTACTTTTCGAATTTGATAGCGCTTATCTCATCCAGCATAGCGCAGTGATTCAGATAATCGATAGCGATGGGAAACACAGCATGGTTGTGCACCAGCCGCAGGGAGGGATAGGAATAAACATCCATGTTTCTTGCCTGTTGAATTTGCTGCTGCAATTCATTTTCCATCGCCGAGCTCGTCAAATCGTCGATAAAGGTTTGCGCGTCCAATCCAATCTCCCGGGCACAGGCGTGCAAGGTCTCTGGCAAAGAGGGATTTTTCGCTTGTTGATAATAGGCGGTCTGAATAGCGCGGATCATTTCCGCCTCGGCATCCGCACGTTGTTTTTTGGCTGCCAGCACTGCCCGGCAAGCCGGATAGGTTGAGCGGATAGGCGTATTACGCGACCAGAAATCCCAATTGAAATAAACTCCGGGAACGGTTTGTTCGATGCGTTGCCAGGCCTGCTGCACCATCTTCTGCGTAGCGGGCGGCATCGGCTCAGTGGTATCCGGAGCGAGCCCGCCCACGACATAAGTAATTTCAACATCCTGCGGCAGATCCCGTTGCAATGCTTCCCAGTTTTGGCTAAATGCGTAGCACCAGCTGCACATGGGGTCATGGATGTAATACAGCATAGTTTTATCCATCTCTTTCATTCTTCGTATTCAAGATTTCTTGTAGGCTTTGATTACGCTTGTTTTCACGGAACCATACCTCAAGTTCTTGCGCCGGTACGGGTCGATGAAACAAGTAACCCTGATAATAATCACAACCGTGCTGATTTAAAATATCCAGTTGCTGCTCGGATTCCACGCCTTCAGCCAGCACATCAAGCTTCAGATTCCGCGCCATGGCAATAATGGTAGCTGCAATTTCACGATCATTAGGGTCATAGGCCAAACCGTGCACAAAACTTTGGTCAATTTTTAATTTATCAATGGGAAAACGTTTTAGATAAGTCAGAGAAGAATAGCCGGTGCCAAAATCATCTATCGCTAAACGTACTCCCAAAGATTTTAGGGTCTTAAGTATTTCGATCGACTGTTCGGCATGCTCCATAAACATACTTTCTGTTAATTCCAGCTCCAGGCAAACCGCGGGTAGTTTTGTCTCCTCCAGTACCTGGCGGATCAATTCGACCAGATTCTCCGATTGAAACTGCCGCACCGATAAATTAACCGCCATAACAAACGGTGGAAACCCTGCGTCCATCCAGGCACGCCCCTGAGCACACGCAGTTCGCAAAACCCATTCCCCGAGCGGAACGATCAATCCGGTTTCTTCGGCAATCGGGATAAATTTTCCGGGAGACACCATCGCTTTATCGGGTGGCTGCCAACGTACCAAAGCTTCGACGCCCATTACTTGGCCCTTTCGTGCATCGATCAAAGGTTGATAATGCAGCACGAATTCGCCGGCGCTCAACGCCTGGCGTAATTGTGTCTCCAGCACCAAGCGCTCATTTGCTGCAATGCTTAAAGCATCGGTATGATAGCGATAAGTATTTCGGCCCTCTTGCTTGGCTAAATACATCGCCATATCTGCGTGCTGGATGAGTTCTGTAACACTATTGGCATCGGTCGGAAAAAGACTGATGCCAATACTGGTATTAATGAATATCTCGTGCCCGCTGGGTAAGGAAAAAGGCGTAGCAAGCAAATCAATCAGGGTTTGCGCTACCATAGCCGGTTCGTTGGAATCTTTGATATCTTCGAGCACGACCAGAAATTCATCGCCGCCCAATCGCGCCAATGTATCTTCTTCGCGCAATCGCTTTTTCAGACGCAAAGCTAACATAACCAGGAGCTCATCTCCGATGGGATGCCCTAAACTGTCATTGACGTTTTTGAATCGATCCAGGTCAAGATATAACGCTGCAATCTGATTGCCATGTCGCAATGTACGTTCAATAGCATGATGTAGCCGGGATTGTACCAATAAGCGATTTGGCAAACCGGTCAAGGCGTCATAGTGTGCAAGATGTGCTAAACGCGCTTCAGATTGTTTTATCTGCGTAATGTCAGCAAACACCCCAACATAATTACAAGGCTCGTTTTTATCATCGAAGACGGTACTAATCGTCAGCCATTGCGGATAAACCTCGCCACTCCTGCGACGATTCCATACTTCTCCACACCAATACCCAGCTTTTGTAAGACTTGCCCACATGACCTGATAAAACAACTTGTCATGACGTCCCGATTTAATAATTTTAGGATTCTTCCCGAGCACCTGGTCTTCACTGTAGCCGGTAATTTCGGCATAAGCGCGATTAATAGCAACAATTCGCGGCTCTAAATCGGTGATCACAACCCCTTCCCGGGTAGATTCGAATACCGCAGCCGCTTGTTTCAATGACTCAGCTGCATACACCTTTTGCACGGCCAAAGCAGTTAGCAAAGCAAACTCATTGATCAGCCCCAGGTCAGCCTGGGAAGGTTCACGAGGTGTCCGGTGATAAATCGCAAAAGTACCCAAAACTTTTCCTGCGTCATTCTTGAAAGGTATTGTCCAGCATGCATGAAGATCGGCTTTACGCGTTAATTCCAGATAAGCTTGCCAATAGGGATGATGATCGATATCAGCCACTATAACGGGTTCACCTCGCCAAGCCGAGGTACCGCAAGAACCTATTCCTTCACCAATTTTCAGTTGATCGATAGCGGCGTTGTAATCATCCGGTAAACTCGGTGCTTCACCATGCTTTAGCCGCCCGGTGTGTTGATCCAGTAGCAAGATCGAAACCAGCATCTCCGGATTAATTGTCTCAAGCCGCTGCGCGATGTCCTTTAGAATAACCGGTAGCGGCTGGTTAGCCACAATCAAATTCAATGCCGATTGATGTGCCTGACGAATTAATTCCTCCCGCTTATGTTCAGTGACATCCAACCAAGCACCAACGACTTCGAGAGGCCTTCCATCCGTGCTTCGTACTAATCTTAATTCATCGTGAATCCAAATGTTTTGGCCATTACGATGCCGGAATCGATAATCATAAGTAAGCTGGCCTAGCGCAAACAACTCTGATTGATGAGTCAATGCCGCTTCACGATCATCAGGATGCACATGTGCACTCCACCAACCCTCAGCCATCACTTCCTCTGGAGTATATCCAAGCAGGCGTTCGATATTTTCGCTGACCCAAGCGAACCGGAATGTTGTCCCCACAATACGTAGGTTATAAAGAATCGTCGGGCTTGCAGCGAGCAAATCCGAAAGACGCAAACTGGTTTTCTTCAAACTAACCCGCTCACGGGCCAATTCCGCTTGATGTTGTACTTTCTCTAATATTGCCGTAGTTTCATAAAGATACCCTGCATGTTTGGATAAATAATCGTCCACACCAAAATGCAATGCACGTGCCACGACAATCTCACTCCCCTGGTCCGTGATCAGCACAATGGGAAGATCCAGTTTCCGTTCGTTACGCAGCAATTTAATGAACTCTAAATCATCCATATCTGCCGTGCAGTACTCGACCAAGAGTACATCAAACTGTGTAGTCTGCTCACTCGGATCAATCGGAAGAAATGCAAGCGCATCATGCACATCAGTTACTGCAGTTAAGTGAATATGGGGCGCGTACAAAGCTAAATGATGACGCATAGGATCGATATCCCTCCCAGTATGCGCGATATACAGCACACGCAGCACCGGTCGATTTCGCTCAACGTTATTGTGAAAATGGTCTAATGAATTACGCAGAATGCGTGGTAGGCGCTCCAGATAATCATCCCGCTTGATCAGATAATCATCCGCACTGGCTTTGAGTGCTGCAATCGCGGAACCCTGATCGCCTGAGCCGGTAAGAATTACAACTGCCGTGGATAACCGTTGTTCCCGCACACGCGCCAGTGCTTCCAGGCCGGAGCCATCCGGCAAAGAAAGATCGGTTAACAACACATCGTAATTTTCTAAGGGAGTCAGTCTTTTCAATCCCTCAGTCAGGGTCGTAACTATTTTCAGTTCTATTTCAGGCGCAGTGCGCGCCAGAGCACGACGAGCCAGATCAGCATCACTGGCGGAGTCTTCAATATACAGAACACGCATCGCAACTATTTCGGCAGTTCATTGATAACACACCAATACAACTCTATTTGCTGCGCCACATCCATAAAATTATCAAAACCTACCGGCTTAACAATATACGAATTAACACCCAAATCATAAGCCACTTGAACATCGCGATCTTCTTTGGAAGTGGTAAGAACAACTACTGGGATACGGCGCAATAGCGGGTGTGATTTTAATGTCCGCAGCACCGTCAGGCCATCTACGCGTGGCATATTGAGATCTAACAGAATCACCGTCGGCAAAGTTTCTCCCGACTCCCAGCGCGGTATCCAAGCAAGTGCCTCTTCCCCATCGCGCGCTACTAAAATGGGATTAGCCAGCTTACGCCGTTGAAAAGCTCGTAATGTCAGATCAACATCAAGTGGATTATCCTCAACGAGTAAAATCGGTGGATACGCGCTCATAATATGTAAAGTACTCCATTACTACGCTTTCAGTATTTTCATCGCAACAGGTAATTCTAAAGAGAAAGTTGCACCCTCACCCGGAGCGCTCTGCGCCCAGACTCGACCACCCATACGTTGCATAGCTTTCTTCACCAATGCCAAACCAATCCCGGTTCCGGGATAATCTTCTAGTCGGTGCAAGCGCTCGAAGATCTCAAATATGCGTTGATTATACTTCATGTCGAAACCAATACCGTTGTCACGAATCCACAGAATCACATGATCTTTATTCCGGCAAGCGCCAAATTCTATTCGCGGACGAGGCAAACCCTGGCTAAATTTGATCGCATTTCCCAGCAAATTTCGTAGCGCCAGCGCCAAACCTTCGCGATCGCCATAAACCTTAAGTGGTGGTATATCAATAATGATCGCAATACGATGCAAGGTAATTTCTTCACCATATTCGGCCAACACCTGATGGATCAATAGCGTTAAATCCAATTCATCGGACTCCAGCTTACACCTTTCCATACGTGAATAAGCCAGTAAATCATCGATCAACTCGTTCATACGCGTTACCCCTGTACGAATGTTGCTTATGAACAAGCGCCCTTCATCGTCTAACCGGTTAGAGTAATCTTCTTCCAGTAATCGGCTGTATCCTTCCACCCCACGCAGGGGCGCTTTCAGATCATGAGACACGGAATATACAAAACTTTCCAATGATTGATTCAAGGTTTTTAATTCTGCAGTACGTTCAGCAATGCGTTTTTCCAAGTCGTTATTAAGTTGTTGCAACGCTGTCTCAGCTTGTTTTTGTTGGGTGATATCCTCGGTAAAAATGACAATACCGCCAATTATATTACTCGTCAGCCAAGGCCGTACTTCCCAGCGAAGCCATTGTATAGTGCCATCAACCCGCACATATCCATCTTCCTCGCTACGAATTACCTCCCCCGCTAGGCACCTCCGATGAATGGCTTTCCACTCAGCACTGATATTCGGAAAAACATCGTAATGACACAATCCAAGCAAATTGCGCTCACCCAGAGAATAATCATTGCACCACCTCTGACTGCATGCAAGATAACGCATTTCCCGATCAAACATGGCCAACGCCGCAGGGGCATATTCAATGAACAATTTAAGCTGCTCTTTGCTCTGTTGCAGCGCTACTTCGGCCAGCTTGCGCACGGTGATATCCTGTACCGTGCCATGCAACGAAATGATTTGATCTTCGGCGTTGCGAATGGCTTCACCCCGAGCAACAACCCAATGGTGACTGCCATCGGGTTTGACTACTTCTGCGTCACATTGATAGCCGATCCCCTCACGCATGCATTTCTCCACAGCTGCAGACAGATTGCTCCAGCTCTCCGCTGTAAAATATTGCGAAACTTCCTGATAGTTTGCCGGCGGCAAATCCAAGTCACGCCCGAATATGTGAAAAATTTCTTCTGACCAAATTTGCTTGTTGCTGTTTAAATCCCAGCGCCAATGGCCGAAATTCGCAATACGTTTGGCATCGTTCAAATTCGCTTCAATTTCTTTGCGAGATTGAATATCTTGAATGATAGTAATGAAATAATCCGGGGTGCAATCTTGCTTCCGTACCAGCGATACGGAGAGACTGACCCAGATAAGACTACTATCTTTGCAGATATAACGCTTTTCCAATGAATAAGTAGAGATTTCACCTGCCAATGTTCGTTGTACATAGCTCAGGTCTGCGTCAAGATCCTCCGCATAAGTGACCTCCTGAAAAGTAAGGAATGTTAATTCGTCATGACGATAGCCCACTAAATCACAGAACTTTTGATTCACTCGTAACCATCTTCCTTCTAAAGAAACTATCCCGATTCCAACGGCCGCCTGTTCAAATGTCGCCTGAAAGCGAACCTCGCTTTCACGCAGTTGTTCCTGGACACGCTGACGCTCGGTTATCAGCCTATTGATTCGCGCGCGTAATTCATCCACGACAAAAGGCTTATTCAGATACTCCTGTACTCCCAGTTTGAGCAGTTCCAACTTGAGCGCCTCATCCACCCTGGCTGTCAACATAATAACCGGCACATCGATCAGTTGTGGATATTGGCGCAATGCCAATATCATTTGATGCCCTCCCATCACCGGCATCATTGCGTCACAGAGAATGACATCGGGAATAGTTTCCAGTGCCTGCTCCAATCCTTGCTGTCCATTGTAAGCGCAGCTCACACGATAATGTTCGCGCAATGTATCAGCAATAAACTGATTCATATCGATGTTATCTTCTACAATCAGAATAAGGTTCTGATTATTATCAGAGACCGGTTCCACGATTAATTCGGGGAATGTGCTTCCTTTTAACCCTTCAACAGCATCATGCAAAATTATTGCATCGAGCGAAGAGGGTTTATCCATCAGTACCGATGTAGCCGGAGCCTTGAGTGACAAAATAATTCTGAATAGCGCTCCTCCTCCTGAAGAATCCTCGAGTGTAACCTTGCCACCCAGTAAGTCGACAAAATCCCTGACAATAGCCAACCCCAATCCAGTACCGCCGTAATTCCGATTCGCAGCGGTTGCATTCTCGACTCGTGTAAATCGCTCAAATACATGCTCACGCATTGCTATTGGAATACCCGGACCGGTATCTCGCACGTCGATCTGCACGTCATGCCGAGTGGAAGTAAGACATAACGTAATGCAACCATTATCAGGAGTAAATTTAAATGCATTTGAAAGCAAATTTAACAATACACGTTGCAGTTTTTCGCTGTCACTCTCTATTACTAATGTTCTTGGGGAAATTATTTTAAGAAGGATATTTCTATCATGCGCCGCTTGCTCGAAGTAACTGGCTGTCATTCTGAGCAGCTTCGCAATATCAAATCTTGCCGCATAAACTTTTGTGCAATTCGCTTCAAATTTAGCCACATCGAGCAAATCAGTCACATGACGATATAGAAGACGAGCATTACGTAGCATTAATTCGATTTCGCGACGCTCTTTAATCGACTTGCCATCCTTGTTCGTAAGCTGGCGCAAACGATTTTCCAATGGCGCGAGAATCAATGTCAGTGGCGTATGCAGTTCATGGCTAACGTTGGCAAAGAATTCTGATTTGAGATGATCCAGCTCGGTCAAGCGTTGATTAGCAACGGATAATTCCTCCAGCGTTGACTTTAATGAACGATTCGCTTCCTTAACTTCAATCGTACGACGCAAAATTTCTGCTTGCATCCGCTCGGCGCGAGCTTCCCCCTTACTCAATTTCGATTGCGCCTCACGAACATCGCTAATGCACTCATGACCGGCAACGAACTCGGTCACATCTTCAATATGGTGGATAATATAGGCTACCCCCCCCTCAGTTCCAAATACAGGCGTATTCACCGGGCTCCAGTATTTGAGCACAAAATGATCGCTGTTGTCCGGTAACGGAATATCGTATTTCTGCACCCCCATGACATCCGGGTGTTTTTTATCGAGCACACGATTCAGAGAAGCACGTAGGTCAGCAACACTTTGACTTGCCGGCTCGTTTGGATTATCAGGAAAAATATCGAACAAACCATAACCAACAATCGTCTGACGATGTGTGCCAGTGGCCTCAAGATATTTATTGTTTACTGCAACAATTGTGAAATTGTCATCCGCCCGCAAAATTAAGTATGGATGCGGGCTCGCTTCAAATAATTGCCGGTAGAATGAAATTTCATGCATAAATATCTCCCAATATGGGGGGTTGCTCAAAAAACACTAAACAATAGCTATCTTTTGATCAGATTTTCAAGCACTGAAGACTTAACTTATTGGTGAGAATTTCCAGATTCAGTATTACAATACAATTACTTGCTTTTATTCTTTACTATAAAATTAGTTAAGGTACTGTAAACAAAGCACTACCGCGGATAATTCAGAAAAACTTGCGCAGAACTTCGGTAAAAGTTTTAATCACTGATTAGTCAGCAAGTACGCCGAATTTGCAAATTGAAAGCTGGTATAACAAATGTTTCTCAGGGGGGTATTTCCTAATGACTCAGATTAGGAAATTTCGACTTAAATGGAAACAATCGACCCAAACTTTAATTACCCTAATGATTGCGTGTCACTGCGAAGCTTGCCAGTTGCAAAAGACATTTTTTATTTTCCGAGTCGGGCAAGGTGGCGATTGCAGCTACTGCAGTTGTCACTTCGGCTTCAGCGCATTTCTTTGCATATTCCAAAGCTGCAGTTTGGCGAATCACATTCAGGACGGGTTGGAAACCATCTTTTCCACCATCTTCGATCGCCTTGCGAATGATATCTGCCTGCTCCTGCGTGCCCATGCGCATGGCATATATCAGAGGCAGTGTAGGCTTTCCTTCAGTCAGATCATCGCCCAGATTCTTACCGATATCATGGTTATTCCCGGAATAATCGAGCATGTCATCTACAAGCTGAAATGCGGTACCTAAATGCATACCATAAACTGCCATCGCATTTTCTTCTTCGGATGTAGCGTTCCCGAGTATCGCCCCGAGCCGACTTGCCGCTTCGAACAATTTAGCCGTTTTAAATCGAATGACCTGTAGATAATTTTCTTCAGAAACTTGTGGATCGCGGCAATTAAGCAGCTGTAAAACCTCACCTTCGGCAATCGTATTAGTCGCATCAGCAAGCACTTGCATCACACGCATATTGTCGACTTCCACCATCATCTGAAAAGCCCTAGAATAAAGGAAATCACCTACTAAAACACTAGCTGCATTACCAAACAGCGCATTGGCGGTTTCCCTGTTTCGTCGTAATTCCGATTCATCCACCACATCATCGTGCAATAGTGTGGCGGTATGAATAAATTCGATAACAGCTGCCAAGTTATAATGAAATTTTCCTGAGTAACCAAAAGCACCCGCAGACAATATAACCAACGCGGGACGCAAGCGTTTGCCACCGCTGTTGATGATATATTCACTCACTTGACGAATCAGCAGGACGTGGGAATGTAATTTTTCCCGAATGACATTATCAACAATGCTCATATCTTGAGCAATGAAGCTTCTAATATATTCTATTGACACAATATTACCTTGTAGAAAACGCTATGTTAGGAATGACAATGCCCAAGTGTCAAGCATAATGATAAATTGTCAGAAATTTTCCACCACAATCAAGGGTTATTTAGGTATAATTCGCGGTTCTGAAAAAGGGAAGCATGGAGTTAAAGTATGTATGCGGTCATAAAAACCGGCGGTAAGCAATATAAAATCCAAGTGGGCGAGAAATTAAAAATAGAGCAGCTGAAAGTGGAAAACGGCAGCGAGCTTATTATTGATCAAGTATTAATGGTGGCTGATGGTGATAAAGTATCGGTGGGAGCACCCCTTGTAAATGGCGCCAAAGTAAGCGCAACAGTGCTCGGTCAAGGACGGCACGACAAGATTCGCATCTTCAAGATGCGACGTCGCAAACATTATCAGAGACATCAAGGTCACCGTCAGAATTACACTGAAATAGAAATTACGGGTATTTCAGCTTAAGGAGTTGATAAATGGCACATAAGAAAGCAGGCGGAAGCTCAAGGAATGGACGCGATTCACACTCAAAACGGCTTGGAGTCAAGCGCTATGGTGGTGAATTGATTTCAGCGGGATCGATCATCATCAGACAGCGTGGCACGCAGGTTCATCCGGGAGAAAATGTAGGCATGGGCAAGGATCATACTTTATTTGCCAAAGTGACAGGAAAAGTAAACTTTAGTATCAAAGGTGCTTTCAAACGCAAAGTAGCAAGCGTCATTCCCGCATAAAGAATAAAGATAGCATAACTCATTTACTCAAAAAGCCCTGTCAGATGTGATGGGGCTTTTTTGTTTGCAGGACAAAATACTACCCAGGAAATTTATACCCCGTTAATTATGAAGTTTTTTGATGAAGCGATTATTCAAGTTTATGCAGGTAAAGGCGGTGATGGGGTCGCCAGTTTCCGAAGGGAGAAATATATTCCCAAAGGCGGACCCGATGGCGGCGATGGCGGACGCGGTGGTAGTATATTTGCTGTGGCGGACCGCAATATTAATACCTTAATCGACTATCGTTTCGCTCGCATTCATCGGGCCAAGAAGGGCGAGAATGGACAAGGTTCAGACCGTTATGGCAAAAGTGCCGATGATATTGTGCTGCGCATGCCGATAGGCACGATAATCAAAGATATCAATACCGGTGAAACCATCGCGGATCTGACTCATGATCAGCAAAAAATTCTTTTGGCCAAGGGCGGATCTGGCGGAATTGGCAATTTGCACTTTAAATCCAGCACCAACCGTGCACCGCGTCAATTCACCCAGGGTGAGCCGGGACAGGAATTGGAATTGAAGCTGGAACTCAAGGTTCTTGCTGATGTAGGGTTACTCGGCATGCCGAACGCTGGAAAATCCACGCTCATTCGCGCTGTCTCTGCCGCTCGCCCGAAGGTTGCAGATTACCCATTTACAACTTTACAGCCGAATCTCGGTGTGGTTCGAGTCGATCATAATCGCAGCTTTGTCATGGCGGACATTCCTGGATTGATCGAGGGCGCTGCCGAAGGCATTGGATTAGGACATCGATTTCTGAAGCATCTGACTCGTACCCGGTTATTGTTACATGTGATCGACATGACACCGCTCAATACAGAAACCAATCTCGTACATGAAGCCCGGGCACTTGCCAAGGAACTGGAAAAATTTGACGAATCTTTATATCAAAAACCACGCTGGCTGGTTTTGAATAAAACCGACATGATGCCAGAACAAGAACGCGACGAGCTATGCCGTCAATTTGTCAACAAATTGGAATGGGAAGAAAATTACTTTATTATTTCCGCATTGACAGGTGAAGGATGCAAACCTCTAATCTATGCCATCATGGAATATCTGGAGCAGCATTTGCCCCCACAGGATGGCAATTCTGCTTTGGAAAATGAGATCCCGAATCAATGTTAAAGCAAGCACGCCGTATCGTTATTAAAGTAGGCAGCAGTCTGGTAACCAATCAGGGCAAAGGGCTCGACCATTCCGCCTTGGCCGACTGGGCAGCACAAATTGCCACGTTAAAACAGATGAATAAAGAAATTGTGCTGGTTTCCTCAGGTGCAATCGCTGAAGGTATGCAGCGACTCAACTGGGAGATCCGTCCTACTGCACTGTACGAATTGCAAGCCGCGGCGGCTGTAGGGCAAATGGGACTGGCGCAAGCTTATGCTTCAAATTTCTCACGATACCATTTGCAAACCGCCCAAGTACTTCTAACTCATGAAGATTTATCCAACCGGAAACGCTATCTTAATGCCCGTTCCACTCTGACCACCTTGTTAAAACTTAATATCATTCCCATCATTAACGAGAATGATACGGTAGCGACGGATGAAATTCGTTTTGGCGACAATGACACGCTAGCGGCACTGGTGACCAATCTGGTTGAAGCTGATGCACTGGTAATACTGACGGATCAGGCGGGTTTATATACGAGCGACCCACGCAAAAATCCGGATGCAGAACTATTAAAGGAAGTCAATGCTGGTGATTCTGCATTGGAAAAAATGGCCGGTGGCGTAGGTAGCAGTATCAGCCGCGGCGGCATGCAAACCAAAGTAATAGCTGCCAAGCGCGCTGCTCGCAGCGGCGCGAATACCATTGTGGCGTCCGGTCACGAAAATAACGTGCTGGTGCGACTGAGTCAGGACGAAGCTATCGGCACACGCTTCCTGGCCAGAGTGCCTGTTCTGGCGGCACGCAAGCAATGGCTGGCTGATTACTTGCCGGTACGCGGTTATGTCACATTGGATCAGGGGGCTGTAAAAGCGCTCTGCGTTGATAGAAAAAGCCTGCTGCCCATTGGAGTCACTAGCGTGGAGGGTGAATTTGAGCGCGGGGAAACGGTAGCCTGCCTCGACGAGCAAGGCAGAGAGATAGCTCGTGGCTTGATAAATTACAGTGCGGTAGAAACACAGAAAGTCCTGCAGCAAGCCAGCAGTAAAATAGAAACCCTATTGGGCTATGTCGATGAGCCCGAGCTCATCCATAGAAATAATCTGGTACTGCTTTAATTTGTAGCTAGAACTATGCACTGAATTTTTCGTCCCGTTGATTTTATCTGCAAAAATCGATGACCATTTCATTCGATAACAGTAACAGCACACAACGCATCGCTGCCATTGATTGGCTGCGTGGAATTGTCATGATACTGATGGCGCTGGATCATGCTTCATGGTATTTCAACACCAACCGGATTTTTGCGGATTCCATCCTGCTGTATGAGCCTGGCGTGCAATTTGCTTCCGATCAATTTTTCACCCGCTGGATCACTCACATCTGCGCGCCAACTTTTATTTTTCTGGCTGGCGCATCCATTGCCATCAGTAATTTCCAGCAACGGCAGCAAGGCATCAATGAGGCGGTCATTGAACGCGAATTACTGCTGCGGGGCGCTTTTATTACCTTGATTGATTTATGCTTGTTTTCTCTGGTTTCTGGCAAACCTATATTCCAGGTGCTCTATGCCATCGGCATCAGCATGATGTTGATGGCTCCGCTACAGCGACTTGGAATCCGCATGGCGCTGTTACTGTCATTGTTAATCATCTTCGGAAGTGAATTATTGCTTATGATACTTTGGCAACCAGGCAGTGAGATTCCGTTCTGGCTGGCCATCACTTTTGCGCCGGTATTCGGCGAAGCTTATACCGTGCTGTACCCGGCATTACCATGGCTGGGTATCATGCTTCTGGGCTGGGTGTTCGGCCAATGGTTCATCGCAACCCCATTCGATTTACGAACAGTAGCACGCCTGCTGATGACCATCGGCTGGTTTATGTTAACTTTGTTTGTAATAATTCGCGGCCTGGATGGTTATGGCAACATGTTCATGCACCTGGAAGGAAATACGCTAATACAGTGGCTGCATGTCAGCAAATATCCGCCGAGTCTCACCTATACTTTGCTGGAACTGGGTTTGATGGCGATTATTTTGGCACTGCTAATGCGTCTGGAGTCTATGAAAAGAACCATCAATCCCAACGGACCTTTGCTAGTCTTCGGGCAAACCGCACTATTCTTTTATCTGACCCACTTCTGCGTGCTGACAGTACTAAAACTCCTATTTGAACGCGGCAGCCTGGAACAAACCTACGCAATCACGCTGGCGGCACTGATCATTCTATATCCAGTCTGCCGTGTTTACCGCTCACTGAAATACCGTTACCGGCAAAGCTTATTGCGTTTTCTGTAAAACGAGCTATGATCGGAGAATGCATGAACAAATATAAAAGGAAACAAATTGATGCGAATAAAAATAATTAATACACTGTGCTTAGGCTTAGTTTTAGCAGGCTTTTTAGCAGGATGCTCAACAACTCAGAAAATAACCAGTTCAGCCAGAACAGCCACTGAACAGTTATTAATAAGCGAAGCGGTGATGCGTAGTATCGCCCAATCATCAGATTTTTCCTTGCCTATTCCTAAAGGCTCGGTAGTTAAGCTTGATTTGTTCGGGATAAGCGGAGATAAGGATTTAGTGAAAGGAGTTGTTGCGGGTTGGCTAGGACAACAAGGTTATATCGCACAAGACGAGTCTGCCACTTATCGCATGAATGTTGTAGTCGATTCTTTAGGAACGGAACACGCCAACACCTTTTTTGGAATTCCTCCAATTTCAGCAGCTTTAATCCCCATTTCGTTACCCAAACTTTCGTTTTATGAAGCAGATTTACAAACAGGGTATGCTCGGTTTCATTTAGACATCTTTGAGATACCTTCCGGTCGTTTCGTAGGTACAACCGCACCGTTTATAGCTGATACACATTTTAATATGCATACCGTGCTATTTTTAATTAAATTCAAAAGAACCGACCTGACATCGCCCCCATCCGTTGGATCTTTCAAGAATATGGTACGCTAACACTCAATGCGGTAACGGCAATTTATCGTTTCCTAAAAGAAATCGGAAGAATTCAGAGAAATGAGGATTACTTTAGAACGGCCCTGTAATTTCATATGTCAGGCCATCCTCGAGTAATCCGGTCTTGCCGCGTATGGAGCTAAAATATAAGCGTGATCCATCCGGACTAAAAGCAGGTCCGGTTATCTCGGAGCTATCCTGATCGACGATTCGCAATATAGGTCTGACTTTACCCTCTGCCAAAGCGACAAGCTGCATATTACCGCCATCTTCAGCAATCAATAGCTCTCCCGCAGCATTGCCCGTAATACTGTCCACTCCGGTAAGTATGGGCTCGAGATACAATGAAGCGTCGTAAATAATCCTCACAGATTGTTTTAGAACATCATACGCCCAAACACGATTATCTCCTTTGGTTGAGAAATAAACGATTCCCCATCGGTACCAGATACCCTCTCCTCCATTAAATGAGGTGCTGACAGAAACTTGTTTACGCGTAGGCACCAAGGTCGCCAATGGATCGGGTACAACATGCCAGTGCACCGCTCCAGTGCTTTTATCCATTACTTCTGCAACTTCCAGCACACCATGATCGAGATCAGGATTTCCTTTCGCATCGATGGTATCAGCAGTGTAGCGATAAAGACGGCCATCCGGTTCATCTTCAGTCAGATAAATTTGTTTTCGTGCGAAATCCACGGCAATCGCTTCATGCCGAAATAAACCTAAAGCGCTTCTGGGTTGCGCCGCCCTTTTCCCGGATGGGTCGCATTCCCATACCATTCCTCTATCGACTTCTTCACATGATAACCATGTCCACCATGGTGTCTTACCACCGGAACAATTACGATCAGTCTGATTTAATATGGAATACGCATCAATCACCTCACCCAGCGGATTGAAGCGTAAAGCACCCACACCGCCGCCGCCATGGTCAATCTCGCTGTTGGATACATAAATCCAACCCCCATCTGCTATACGAAAAACAGCACCGCCATCCGGAGCGTCATGCCAGGCATAGCCAAAAAGTTTTTGCCCTGAGTAGGCCACAATACGGGAAGTAAAACCCGGAGGCAGACATATCCCATTTGCATCTGGTGGTCCCAGGTTTCCCAGGGATAACAATGAAGAAGCTGCAGCTCTGGCTGTTGATGGTAACAAAATGTTGCCAAAAAACGCACCCAGCCCCATAAAGCCGTATTGCAAAAATCTACGGCGATTAACGTCTTTAATATCAAGTTTGCGCATCATCCAACAACCTAATTTTTGGAAAATGCCATACTATGATATTGCCCTTCCGGTACAAGGAACTAATACAACACTATTTCAGCTTCTATTCTGATATATGCAGCCCATTCTTCGCACCGGTATGTTTTCTTCCCGCACCTTCCTGAATACGCATGACTAAATCAGAAGTTGAAATACCGGGGGTATAGGATAATTCCTGAATCATCTCGGCCGGCAACATGTGACATAGTTTATATTTCTCCTGTCGCTCCTGTTCGGAAGCGCAAGCGAACGTGTAAATATCGAAACCGTTCCGCAGCATATATTCCGGCGTAACTCCCGGCGGGGTTTCCGTCATCACGGCATCGACATATTTGCAGGCAGCCACAACCGCGACCCGTTCCGCCTGCTTCATAACCGGTAATTTTCCTTTGTTTTCCATCACGCGCTCGTCAGACACCACACAGACCGTTAAATGCGTGCCCAATGCACGTGCCGCCCGTAAAAAGTTGATATGCCCCTCGTGAAATAAATCAGCTACCATGCGCGTATAGATGCGTTTCTGTACTTGATTCTTCGGCCATGTCGGCATTTCACGGTTTAAACGCACCATCGCATGTTCCATCCATTGACGGCTACGCAATGCAAGGACATCATCGGGGTCTTTCAATACAATTTGGTGTGCATAACACCATGCTTTGGCCAGGTTTCCCAGCAACCAATGTTGTATCAGCCGGTGATATGCGTAACAACGCACCAGCAAAGTAAAATTCTCCAGATTGAGCGCTGACACCACAGTATCCCAGTTGGGATTGGGCGTGCGCCAGTCGCCATAAAATGCCCGCAGAATCTTTTCCGGCTGACGTGGAAACCAAACAGCCCCATACTCAGTGTCTTTCTGAATCAAGTCAAATTTTGGAAAAACCGATACGCGTTGATAGTCATCCGGATAGCCAGGCAAAGCAAAACCCCCCACAATTTGCTTCCCTCTATCTTGCAAACCGCAGACATCCAGCGTAATTCCCAATTCCGGATGCACGTAATCACGATAATTGGCATATTGGATGCGCATCGGTACCTTCTCCCACCCTGCTTGCTCCAGCGCAGCGCAGCAGGCATCCCAGGATTGCATTTGCACCGCGATATCGATATCTTTATCAAAATCCAGTACACAGCCGTTGCGCACTAAACCCAGCAGAGTCCCCGCAAACGGAAATGCGGGAATATCCAATCGAGCTAGTTTCGCGCAGGTGGTCCACAACAATTTTTCCGCTTCACCGGAGGAAAAAACATTCGTCTTGCTTCGTAATGGCTTGGTTTTTTCCTTCTGCGGCGGTATTTTCCCGGATTTAGCCAGCGCCATTAAATGATTTAAAGCCGTTGTAAAATGTAATTGCGATACTGGCAGATCCAGCAAAATAAAACTTGCGGTTCCCAGCACATGCGCCCAATGCGCTTTATAAAAATCACTCTGCACATGGTCATAAATGGCTGCCGCGTAAGCCGGTACTTCAGCCGTGCGCCCGGTACGCATCGCCAAAGAACACCATAAGCGGGCAACGTCCTGAGACAATGGATTCTCACTTCTAAGCCTACCGACTATCTCATCCGCCTCATTGAATTTACCTGCTGCGATCAGATCCCTCCCTTGCAGCAGCCGCTCGCTTAATTTCCGGATCATATGGAGCCCCCCGTTATGCTGGTTTCTATATTTTTTATCATCACTTAAACAAGCCCATTCTGTAGCGATCCCTATCAATGATTGCATTTTAATCATTATTCATTATAATAGGAATCATTCTCATTATGGCTTAATAATGAGACATTAAAAAAATCACATCAATTCAATACATAATCAGGAGATAATATTATGACAGTCAGAACAGAACCTCGCCCGAATCAGGGATCGGGAGCTATTAAATTTATTGATGGTATTGGATTCGACGGTATCGGATCTGCCGGATTTGACGAGAACGATTTACTCATTATCGGTGATGAACTGGATAATATTCTGGAAGGCGGATCCGGTCACGATGAAATCGACGGTGGCGCAGGAAACGATACCATCACAGGCGGAGCCGGCAATGGGATTTTGAACGGCGGCGACGGCGACGATATCATAGATGGGCAGGAAGGTACCGAAAGATTATTTGGCGGCAATGGTAACGACATCTTGCTTGCTGGCGGTAGCGTGCCTGTTAGTCTCGTTGCCCCTGGAGCTGGGGATTTTGACAGACTGAATGGCGGAGCGGGTAATGATACGTTTGGTTTTTATGGCGTCGGAAACTTTGAGATTGCTGATTTCACAATCGGTGAAGATCGCTTGTTTTTTGATTCTGAAGTACTTGGAATCACTCAAGTTTCAGAATTACTTCCGCATATCACCAATTTTGTGGATAACGGCGATGATGGGTTTACTGCTGAATTCCTCGGCGGTGCAGCCTACATTGAGCTAGTTGGTGTAAACTTGAACTCAATCACTGCAGACATGATTGTCTTTACACTCTGATATCACTTGCACCCTATATTATTGATTTCTTAAGTTGATAAATTGCTTCCAGCGTCAGTTGGAAGCAATTTAATATCCTGAAATATGGAATCCTGTTTTCCGGGTAACCACCAACAAGCTTGTAACCGCCTGCGTTCAATCTAATCGCCGAGTCGATTTCATACATCGATTCAAAGCCTCCAGGTTAAATAGCCAAATGTAATTTCTGAGAGCTTTTCTACTCACACGATTCATAATCTATGAGACTACTTAGTTCGGCATTGAACGCGTCTCAGCATCTATCTTCAAAAGCCAGCGATAGAATCGCATCGTTATTGGATGGATAGCCTCCAGAATCCTGACGAATGAGTACCTTGCCATGTTATTCCTTGCGATATCTTTATCGTTGTACAAAATATCAAGTTAAACTATAAAACTTTTTAATTCCGGATCATGTTATGGATGAACAATCGAGTCTGCTGGCATTATTCACCAGCAGTTTCCTGGCTGCCACTCTTCTTCCAGGCGGGTCGGAAGCTGTTCTTGTAGGTGTCTTGCTGGCATATCCTGATCTCCACTGGCAAGCGCTTATTTTGGCAACTATCGGCAATACATTGGGCGGGATGAGTTCGTATCTCATTGGCCGGTTACTACCGGATGAAAAAACATTGCATAAAAAATTGGGTGGCAGTATGCGAAGTCTGGAATGGGTACGCCAGCACGGCACCCCTATTCTGCTTTTATCCTGGGCGCCTCTGATCGGTGATGTGTTATGCGTGGCTGCTGGATGGTTACGAGCCAATTGGTTATGGGCGCTATTATTTATTGCAGTGGGTAAGTTTGCCCGTTATTGGATTATTGCCACGGCAATCAATTAGTGCTAAGCCTCCTTGCACGATTCAGTTTTTTATAGCTGTAAACACCCTGAATCGTGGCTCATTATTCTAACTAAATCAGTTTTCGAACAGTTTCTGCAATTCTCCAGATTGATACATCTCAGTTACGATATCCGAACCGCCGATAAACTCACCATTCACGTAGAGTTGGGGAATAGTGGGCCAATTGGAAAAATCCTTGATACCCTGTCTGACTTCCGGATCTGCCAGAACGTCAACCGAAAAAATGTCATCAACACCACAAGCTTTAAGAATATTCACAGCATTCGCTGAGAAACCACATTGCGGTTGATCCAAAGTACCTTTCATATAAAGCACCACCGGATGTGCAGTAATTTGCTGTTCGATTAAATCTTCAACGTTCATAGTATTAATTTCTCCAAAAGATTATTCCCAAAAGTTTTACACGGAAAGAACAAGAAAACAACTAATTAATTAGTACATTAGAACCATAATGTAATTTTATGGTTTAAATTGACGAACTCAGTTGACCGCCACTTACCCGCATTATGCCAGCCAAATCCGGATAAGAACAAATATTACTAAAATCCTTATCACGTAACAATTGCCGACAAGCCTCAGCCTGATCATAACCGTGTTCCAGTAATAGCCATCCCTCCTTACCCAGATAACCAGGTGCCGCATTAATAATATGAGTAATGCAGGCCATACCGTGTTCCCCCGCGGACAAAGCCATTTCCGGTTCAAATCGCAGATCGCCTTGTTGCAAGTGAGGATCATCCTCAGCCACATAAGGTGGATTTGATACAATCAGATCAAATTTCTCCCCTGAAAGTTCATCAAACCAATTTCCCCTGATGGCATTTAGATTAGCCACTTCCAGAATCTCTACATTGCGTTGACAGACATCGATAGCAGCCGGAGACAAATCAACTGCAATAACTTGAGCTTGAGAGCGATGCTTGGCAATGCTAATTCCGATCGCACCGCTGCCTGTACCCAAGTCCAGCACTTTACAAAATTTTTGAGACGGTATCAGCTCAAGTGCCCACTCAACCAGTAATTCAGTTTCAGGACGAGGAATTAACACAGCCTCCGTGACTTTAAACGTTAAATCGAAGAATGCACGTTCCCCGATTAAATACGCCACCGGCAAGCCTTCAACACGCTGCTGAACCAAGCTGGAAAATTTCTCGAATTGCTGTACAGTCAGCGTTTGATCAGGGTGAGTCAGCAGAAAAGCATGATTCACGGATAACACATGCCGTAGCAATAGAATTGCATCAATACTGTCAATTTCAGAGTATGCCGCAGCCAATGCTTGCGAAATTGTCACAGGTGGTGGCATAGCAATGATTTAGAACGATCAGCAGGCAATGATTATTCTTGTACTGATGCAGCTAACAACTCAGCCTGATGCTCGGCCATGAGCGCCGAACAAAGCTCATCGATGTCCCCATCCATAATTTGATCCATCTTATAGAGAGTAAGATTGATACGATGATCGGTCACCCGTCCCTGGGGAAAATTGTAGGTACGAATCCGTTCCGAGCGTTCGCCGGTACCCACCAATGATTTCCGTGCAGCTGCTTGTTCCGCGTGCTGTGCGCGCATTTGTTTGTCATGTATGCGCGCCGCCAACACGCTCAATGCCTGTGCCTTGTTTTTATGCTGCGAACGTCCATCCTGGCACTCTACAACGATCCCGGTGGGTAGATGAGTCACGCGCACGGCGGAATCGGTTTTATTGATATGCTGACCGCCCGCACCGGAAGCACGAAAGGTATCGATACGTAATTCCGCGGGATTCAAAACCACTTCACTCACTTCATCGGCCTCAGGCATAATAGCCACGGTACATGTAGAGGTATGCACACGACCTTGAGTTTCAGTTACGGGCACACGTTGAACACGGTGACCACCTGATTCAAACTTAAGTTTCGAATAAGCGCCGTAACCAATAATTTTAGCGATAATCTCTTTATATCCGCCAATTTCCGACAAGCTTTGCGAAATAATTTCCACTTGCCAACGTTGTCTTTCTGCATAGCGTGAATACATGCGAAACAAGTTTCCTGCAAACAGAGCGGATTCATCCCCTCCCGTTCCTGCGCGGATTTCCAGAAAAATATTGCGCTCATCATTGGGATCTTTCGGAAGTAATTGCTTTTGTATTTCCGATTCGATCTGAATCAGTTTTTCTTTTCCAGTTTGAATTTCAGTCTCGGCAAATTCACGCATATCCAAATCCGCATGCATCTCCCGCGCTGTTTGCACATCACACTCGAATTGCTGATAAGACCGATAAAGCTCAACAATCGGAACAATTTCAGCATGCTCACGCGTAAGCTTACGATAGTGATCCAAGTCTGCAGTTGCAGATTCGCTGCTCAGCAAATGATTTAATTCGTCCAAACGCACACTCAGACGAGTGAGCCGGTCCATGATATTTTTGTTCATTGGGGACGGTGCAGTTGATATAGTCGATTAATCAATTCGACCAATTCTTCACGCTCATCCGCTGCTGCCTGATTTAAAGCATTGGAAGGCATATGCAAGAATTTATTTGTTAGACCAGTGCTTAAAGCCTCTATAACTTTCTTTGGATCTTCACCTTTTTCAAGCAATTTGGTGGCTCTAGCCAACTCATGCCGACGATAACGTTCACCTTGATCTCGCAACGCGCGAATTGTGGGAACCATTTCACGCGTGGCAAACCAGCGCATAAAATCGACCACATTCGAATCAATGATAGTTTCAGCCTGTGTAACCGCATTAAGACGTGAATCCAGTCCTTCCTTAACGATCTCGGATAAATCATCGACATAGTATAGAAAAACATCATCGAGTTCTGCAACTTCGGACTCAACATCCCGCGGCACAGCGAGGTCAACGATAAATATCGGTCGATGTTTGCGTATTTTAATTGCGCGCTCCACCATGCCTTTACCCAGTATGGGCAAAGGGCTTGCTGTACAAGTTACCACAATATCGTGCAGTGCCAATTGCTCGGGCAATTCGCTTAAAGTAATAGCCTGTGCATTGAAACGATTAGCTAATGCTTCAGCGCGCTCAGTAGTCCGATTGGCAACCGTGATCTTTTTGGGATTACGTGCCGCAAAATGATTAGCGCATAATTCGATCATTTCACCCGCGCCGATAAACAAAACCCGCTGCTCGGCAATATCACCAAAAATTCGTTCAGCTAAGCGCGCAGCCGCCGCAGCCATTGATACAGAACTAGTACCTATTTCAGTCGAGGTTCGAACTTCCTTAGCAACGTAGAACGTGCGCTGAAATAACTTATGCAATAATAATCCTAGTGTCCCGGCATGTTCTGCAGATTTAACCGCACTTTTTAACTGTCCCAGTATTTGCGGTTCACCCAATACCATCGAATCTAAACCACTGGCAACCCGAAATGCATGTTTCACGGCCTGTTCGCGTGGCAATTTGTATATGTAGGGATCCAACTCACGAGTCGGCAAATGATGAAAATCAGCCAGCCATATGACAGCATCTTCCGGTCTTTCGGTGCAACAATATACTTCAGTGCGATTACAGGTGGAAACGATGGCAGCTTCCTTTATTGGATTACGCCCAACCAGATCGCGTAATGCATGCTCCATCGTATTTTCAGGAAAAGCAACTTGCTCGCGCACATCCAGTGGCGCGGTGTTATGATTGATTCCAAAAGCAAATAATTGCATGGAAGATAATGTTGCCAAGGTGAACAATTAGAAAGAAATGATTGGTAATTATAATATTAGGTTTTCTTAAATACCATCAATGCAATTAATTTATTTCACTCGCTCTGGTTACTTAATGCCACGGGGTAATTGGAATTATTGAAATACTATTTTTGGGCGATCCTTCAATAATTCTGTCGCTATAAGTTAAATAAACGAGAACATTTCTTTTGGCGTCATAAAATCGTACTACCTGTAACGATTTAAATAATAGCGATGTGCTCTTTTTAAAAACTTCTGCGCCATCCTCGTCACCATTTTTTACTTTCTCGGGCAAAGAAATCGGACCAATCTGCCGGCATGCAATTGAGGCATCCGAAGTATCTTCAGCAATCCCTACCATCCCACTGACCCCCCCTGTTTTGGCTCGACTCAGATAACAGGTAGCTCCGGCAATATCCGGATCATCAAATGCCTCAACGACAATTTTATCGTTTGCACCTAACACTTTGAACTTAGTAGAAACGCTACCAATTTTTTCTGCCATCACATAAGAAACTGTTTGCAGCATTAAGATACCGATCAACAATGCATTTAATAAGCTCTTGGTACTAATAACTATAAAATATTGCATAATTTTCTCCCGATAAAATTCAATAGCACATACTGATTCCGCTTCTATTTAGCTCCGATCTCTGGCTACAATCTTGCAAATTAATGTCATTGAGTCCTGGCAGATATGTAAGTTGCATACATACCCCATTCTCGGAAACGTTAGTCAAGAATTATAAAACCCGTATCATTCCACTCATTTTTCTTGGAGTGACGCAAGCTGGATAGGTGTCATTAATTCTCAACCCATTCAATCGAAAATAACAGAAGATTATTATTTGATAATTGGTAGGCGCGATTGGACTCGAACCAACGACCCCCACCATGTCAAGGTGGTGCTCTAACCAACTGAGCTACGCGCCTGAAAGAAATGGATTCTAACCGAAACAACTAGCTGCTACAAATAATTAATTGAATTGGATGAATTGATTCACTATAAAAATTCAAAAAATTTTGATTCAAAGCTAAATTTTCCAAAAATAAAAAATCATGAGTTCTGGGTTATATAGTCCTCAGCGTGCAAAAACACTACACATAATAAAGAACATTTCTTATCTATCAAGACTAAATATCCATAATTTTGAAATAAAGTTATTAAAATTTCATCTCTCGGACCCGGTTAAATACCGAATGCTTTATTAGCAAAATTAAATTTTCAATAATGTTCATAATCAAATTTTCGAGTATACTCGCCCGCTGCAAGCATCATCCAGATTAAGTAGAGGAATTAATCTGGAAGCAATAAGTTAGAAGCAATCGAAGAGCTACATATTTATAGAATAATGAATTGGCATTTTGCCGAGGAGAATTTATGCGCAAATTAGTATTAGACTTCTTTTTATTAACATTACTTGTTCTGCCGCTTAGTGTCTTTGCTCATGGAGACGAGGAACATGAACATGAAGAAGATAAACCTGCAGCTGAATCTGTTTCACAGCTGGAAAGCGGTATTGGGTGGCGGGTTGTGCGTACTGTGGAATTAGGAGCTTCAGGGAAATTTGTGCATTTAGTGCTGATTGATCATAGTAAGTATACTGACAAAACGATCTATAGTGCGGCTATTAATAGACTCTGCAATCCCAATGATGAATTTTGCAGAATCAGATTCTGGAGCGAAGAAAGATTTATACCAGAGAAAGCTTCTTTAACTGTAGAGCAAAACAAACAACTGAGAGCTGATTATTTAGTCAATAAAGCGGGTGGTATTCACCATCTTCAATGGTCATGCAGTGTTAATCCTGATAAAAATAATTGTTTCTAAAATATAGATTTGATGTGCTTGGATAAGTAGTGCTGAACTATAACCCGTTAAATATGCAAAGTACGCTTATCCACGCCGAGTGCAGCTTCATGAAAAACTTCTGATAAAGACGGATGAGCATGAACAATGCAGGCGATATCTTGACTGCTGGCTGAAAATTTCATCGCCATAACCGCCTCTGAAATAAGCTCTGACACATGCGGACCAATCATATGCACACCCAGCACACGATCAGTTTTCTCATCAGCCAAAATTTTTATAAATCCACTGGTCTCGTTGATGGCACGTGCACGTCCATTCGCAATAAATGGGAATTGGCCAGCCTTATAAGCAATACCAGCTGCTCTTAATTCCTGTTCGTTTTTTCCTACCCACGCAATTTCGGGCGCCGTATAAATAACCCAGGGTATCGTATTGAAATCTATTGCCTCATCCACACTGGTTTGATTTGTTTCAAGATGCTTAATCATTTCCGCAACAGCCACGCCTTCTTCGGATGCTTTATGCGCCAGCATAGGCCCTCGAACCACATCACCCACTGCATATACATTGGTCAGATTAGTCCGGCAATTCTGATCAACAATAATAAATCCCCGTTCATCTACTGACAAACCATTCTCTTCCAAACCCAATCCAATAGTATTGGGAATGCGACCAATGGCCACAATCAGTTTGTCAACTTCCATGACCTGTTCCTGATTGTTGGAATCACCATAACCAACGACTACAGAGTTACCGGATACCTTAACCGATTTGATATTGACACCGGTGTTGATTTGCAAACCAGGTTCTTTGGCGAAAATACTTTTTGCTTCTTTAGCAATTTGTTCATCGGCTGCCATCAGAAATCCGGGCATTGCTTCAAGAATAGTGACTTCAGCACCCAATCGGCGCCATACGCTACCCATCTCAAGTCCGATCACCCCTGCGCCAATGACTCCCAGCCGCTTAGGTACTTCCATCAAAGCTAAAGCACCGGCATTATCCAGAATCATCTCATTATCGACTGGCGCAAAAGATAATTGCCGTGGTATCGAACCAGTCGCTACAATCACATGCTTTGCC
The DNA here is from genome assembly GCF_001455205.1 of Nitrosomonas ureae. NCBI lineage: Bacteria > Pseudomonadati > Pseudomonadota > Betaproteobacteria > Nitrosomonadales > Nitrosomonadaceae > Nitrosomonas > Nitrosomonas ureae. Next base: position 1,769,276 of record NZ_CP013341.1, on the reverse strand, counting down.
TCGATTGTTTCAGTAGCATCGCTATTGTCAACTTTTATTTTCCAAGCATTGATGGATTCTTCCCGATTCAGCAACGTTCCCCTACCATGCATCGACTTAACCTTATTCTTTTTGAAGAGTGAAGTAATGCCGGCGGTAAACGTGGTGACAATTTTGTCTTTGCGCGCAATCATGGCCGGAATATTTACCGAAACATTTTCTGCAGAAATCCCATGTGCTGAAATTTTATGCTGAATCTTGAAATAATTCTCAGAAGATTCCAGTAAAGCTTTGGAAGGAATACAACCGACGTTCAGGCAGGTCCCGCCAAGGCTGGCTTTACCCCTTGAATTTTTCCACTCATCAATACAAACCGTATTTAAGCCCAACTGCGCACAACGAATTGCCGCAACATAACCTCCTGGGCCAGCGCCAATAATTGCCACATCGAATGTTTCTAACATAATTAGACCTTATGTGAAATTTTTTCTAAGAGGTAATTTTAAAACAAAATAGGCTGTACATAGTTCGCTTTGAGAAATAAATACAATTTACTGTAACGGCAACTCACCACTTTCACATCCAATAATGCTGATTTCACGTACTGCCTGTACATACTCACCATTTTCACGCAATTTTATTATCGAACCGGTATTATTTCTGGCATGCAAACGTGCCAACCGGGAAAGGCTTGTCGCTGACATTTCCCAACGCAATCCATGTAGAACTTCGTCGACCCCTGCAGGATTATTGCAGATTAATATCATGTCGCAACCCGCATCGAGCGCAGCTTGCGCACGTGAAGGCATAGATTCCAAATAATCTCCAGCGCCACGCATACTTAAATCATCACTGAAAATACAACCCTCGAATTGTAATTCCTTACGTAAAATGTTTTGTAACCAGATTCTCGAAAATCCGGCAGGTTTGGAATCGATTTCTGAGTAGATAATATGTGCTGGCATTACCCCAGCCACTCCCGAATCAATCATGTGTTGGAATGGAACTAAATCATCCGCTTCAATCTCAGTGTATCGACGTGGGTCAATTGATTTTTCCAAATGCGAGTCAGTCTGAATATAACCGTGTCCCGGAAAATGCTTTACTATTGCCGGCATACCGCCTTTCTTAAGTCCGAGCATCAAATTATACGCCAAGTCCGAAACAACATCGGCCTCATGATGGAAGGCACGATCACCGATTACAGAATTTTTCCCATAATCCAGATCCAACACCGGTGTAAAACTGAAATCGATACCGCAAACATTTAACTCAGCCGCCAACACGAAACCAACCTGTTTAGCTAAGTGCCGAGCCCGGCTCGATTGCTTATCCCAAATTTTTCCCAACTCACGCATTGCAGGGAGTTTTGTAAAGTTTTCCCGAAAACGTTGAACACGCCCACCTTCATGATCAACCGCAATCAGCAAATGCGGACTTCGTAGCGCATGGATCTGCTGCGTCAATTCAGTCAATTGACGATGGTTTACATAATTGCGGGTAAAAAGAATGACGCCCCCTGTGAGGGGATGTAAGAGCCTCTTGATTTCATCTTCGGATAATTGTGTTCCGGAAATATCGAGCATCACTGGTCCCAGTGGCACGATTATTTCTCCAATACGACAAAAGCACAAACCATATTCACTTCGTCGCTAATAGAAAGATGATGTTGCGTGATTCCATGGTCGAAAAGTAATTGATTGAGTTCAGGGTGAAATTGGAAAAATGGTTTCCCCAAAACATTGTGAGTAATCGTGATATATGTCAAATTAACCGGGTGCCGTAACCCTGTACCCATCGCTTTGGATAACGCTTCTTTAGCCGCAAAGCGACTAGCAAGAAAAAGTATTGGCTTACTACTCGTTTGATACTCTTGCAACTCGCTATCGGTTAATATACGCTGCGCAAAGCGCTCGCCGAAACGACTCAACGATTGTGCAATCCTTGCTGATTCGACAATATCGGTTCCAATACCATAGATCATTTACGCGACTCGAGCATGAGTTGTTTCATTTCTTGTACAGCAAGTTTAAAACCAACAAAAATCGCTCTGGCAACAATTGCATGCCCAATATTCAATTCCGAAATTTCAGGAATGGCTGCAATGGCTTGAACATTTTCATAATGCAAACCATGTCCGGCATTAACTTTCAGACCAAGGTTCCGACCCAGACCAACGGCTTCCTGAACCTCAAGAAAATGCTTTTCCTGCGCGTCAAATGAATGTGCATCAGCATAGCTGCCGGTATGGATTTCGATAACAGGTGCACCCGCTCGGGCTGCAGCATTAATTTGTAGCGCATCAGCATTAATGAACAATGAAACACGTATCCCCGCCTCTCCCAGTTTCTCACATGCACGCTTGATCTGATCGAAATGCTTCACAACATCGAGACCCCCTTCCGTTGTTAGCTCTTCACGTCTCTCAGGCACTAAGCAAATGTCGTGGGGCTTTATTCTAAGCGCGATAGTAATCATTTCATCGGTCACTGCACTTTCCAGATTCATTCTAGTCGTCAGCCGGTTACGCAAAATTTCCACATCACGATCCTGAATATGCCGTCGATCTTCGCGTAGATGTAAAGTAATCGCATCAGCCCCGGCAGATTCGGCGATCAATGCCGCTTCAATCGGGTCCGGATATTTCGTTCCGCGTGCTTGTCGTAATGTCGCCACATGATCAATATTGACACCTAGTTCAATCATTCTCTGAGACTCCCAAGATGCAAGCAATGCTTAATGGTTTATTCATACCCTAGATTTCTTAGCACACTTTCACTATCAGCCCAACCACCTTTAACTTTAACCCAAACTTCCAGATACACTTTCTCCCCAAACAACAATTCCATGTCTTTTCGCGCCTGGCTTGCTATTTGTTTAAGCTTCTCACCTTTCTTTCCAATAATAATTGCTTTTTGATTAGGTTTATCAACCAGGATGGTGGCATACACTTTGTGCAGATGATTTTCCAACTTAAATTGATCAATCACAACACTGGTCGAATAAGGAATCTCATCACCAACCAGGCGAAATAATTTTTCACGAATAAATTCTCCGGCAAGAAAACGCTCACTGCGATCTGTAATTTCATCCTTATCGTATAAAGGTTCACTAACAGGTAAATAGTTGCGAATGGTATTGAGAAGCTCCGCTAGCTGAATTTTATACATCGCGCTCACCGGTATGATGTCAGAAAATTTAACTACTTGAGCTACTTCACCCAGAAATGGCAATAGTCGATTCTTGTCTGCCAATTTATCAATTTTATTGACCACTAAAATAATCGGAACATTCGCGGGTAGAATTTTGAGCACCGCGATATCGCGTTGATCAAGGCACATCGCTTCAAGGACAAACAATATAACATTCACCTCGCGCATACTTTGGGTCACCACTCGATTCATTGCGGCATTTAAGCCACTGGTATAGTGTGTTTGAAAACCCGGCGTATCAACAAAAACAAATTGTGTCTGTTTATCTGTCAAAATACCATTAATTCTGAAACGAGTGGTTTGCGCTTTCTTTGATGTAATGCTGATTTTCTGTTTCACCAGCTTATTCAACAAAGTCGATTTACCCACATTGGGGCGACCAATAATTGCTACGTAACCAGTACGAAAATTGGCATGAAGGGTCATTCTGAAGTGTTGTAGGTAATAATTAGCTTATTAAACACTATTAATTTAGTGCGTATGCTGCAAGCAAATTTTTTCATAGGCTAATTTTGCAGCCACTTGTTCGGCACTCCGGCGATTGGTGCCTTCACCTGCAGTTCGAATATTTAATGTGGATATTACACATTCCACTTTGAATTTTTGTTTATGCGCTTTACCACTGGTTGTAACCACTAGATATTCTGGCAATGATAGTTTCTGGCTTTGTAAAAATTCTTGCAATAAAGTTTTAGGATCCTTAGCAGGTGATTTAAGATCAATATCTTGTATCAGAGGTAAATAGATTGCCATAACTACTGTTTCCACCTTTGCATAATCACTATCCAGGTAAATGGCACCCAACAAGGCTTCAAAAGTATCTGCAAGAATCGATGGGCGATGACAGCCACCGCTTTTTAGCTCGCCTTCACCTAGTCGGAGCAACTTATCCATTTGTAAATTAAGCGCAATGCTCGACAATGCCTTTTGATTCACAAAATTGGCGCGAAGCCGGGACAAGTGCCCTTCTGGCAATTCTGGAAAATGCTTATAAATTATTCCTGAGATTACGCAGTTCAATATCGCGTCACCCAGAAATTCAAGACGTTCATTATGGGGAGTACTGTGGCTTCGATGAGTTAACGCCGTTTGCAACAATTGGGATTGATTAAAACAATATCCTAGACGTTCACAGAATACATCCAGTAACTGTCGGGTATCATTTGATATTGTCTCATCTCGCATAATCTTTCAAGTACTAGTCGCTCACTGCTTCAAAATCAATGCTTAAAGATACATTGGAAAATAGCGGGATTTTTTCTGTATAGCCGACACTCAAAATCACCCGTCCATTTTCTCTACTTATCTTAATATCTTGACCACTGATAGACTTAATATCATCAATCTGAGCACGCCTACTAAATGCCAGTCTTATTTGGTTTAGATTCGTATTTTGCAAACTTGTGTCTTTAGCAATGGCCGATAGATTCTTTTTAATTGCTGAGTATTCTATATAAGCCGGCGCAATTCTCAAACTAGTGATAACAATCAATACCAGAACCACGGACCACATTAATAAGCTGACCAAACCAATACCTTTTTGTTTCAGTGACATCTTGTGATAATTCACATCTCACCTCATAGAAAAAAGCTTATTATTTAATCGACAATCCGATACGACTAAGATCTCCAAAATTCCACCAAATCATGAATGCCTTACCAACAATATTTTCCTCAGGCACGAACCCCCAATAACGACTATCACTACTGCTATCACGATTGTCTCCCAAGGTAAAATAATTTCCAGCCGGTACTTCACAAGTAAAGCCGGTACGACGATACTTGCAGTTATCACGGAATTCAAATTGCCGAACGTTCGAAAACTGGATACCTTTAATATCTGGACTAATAATAATGAAATGACTTTCATCAGCTAAATATTCCGAATAACGATCGGAATAAATATATCCCAACCCGGATTCGACATATTTATAGTCGCCCTCGTATTCCATTTTTATCACTTCCCCATTAATAATTAACTGCTTATTATGGTAAGTAATAACATCACCCGGGACACCGACTACTCGTTTGATGTAATCAATTGATGGATCTTCAGGATAACGGAAAACCAATACATCCCCTCGTTTGGGTTCGTCCATCTCCAAAATTTTCTTATTAATGACTGGTAGCCTTATACCATAGATATATTTATTTACAAGAATAAAATCGCCTATCAATAGTGTAGGTAACATTGAACCTGATGGAATTTTAAATGGCTCAATGACGAAAGAACGCAAACTAAAAACAATCAAAATAATAGGAAAGAAGCTTTTGGGATATTCGATCCACCATGGTTCATTCTCATTCGGTTCGCGCTTTCTTTTCCAGAAAATAATATCTAACAACCAAATACTACCGGTAATTACAAGCAGAATTAAAAGTATCAACGGAAAATTCATGCAATTTCCTTTGATTGTGCATAAGGAGTGCTGTTTTGAATTATTATGTATACGTTTAAATTCAACCTAAAATCCTGCGGAAAAAAAATTTTTCTACTCATCATTATTATTTATTATCGACTTGCAAAATTGCCAGAAACGCCTCTTGTGGAATTTCCACATTGCCAACCCGTTTCATTCTCTTTTTACCTGCTTTTTGTTTCTCCAGCAACTTTCGTTTACGTGAGATATCGCCACCGTAGCATTTTGCCAACACATTCTTTCGTAATGCCTTGACTGTTTCGCGTGCAATAATATGGGCGCCCACAGCAGCTTGTACGGCAATATCAAACATCTGACGGGGAATTAATTGGCGCATTCTTTGCACTAATTCACGCCCCCGATACTGACTGCTACTTCGATGAATGATCAAAGACAACGCATCGACCTTGTCGCCGTTAATCAATACATCCAGCTTTACTAAATCGGAAGCACGAAACTCTTTGAATTCATAATCCAAAGAAGCATAACCGCGACTGGTCGATTTCAATCGATCAAAAAAATCCATAACAACTTCATTCAGTGGCATTTCGTAGGTCAGCATGACTTGCTTACCCATATACTGCATGTTCACTTGATTTCCACGTTTACTAACGCACAAGGTAATCACTGCGCCAACATATTCTTCCGGCACAATAATAGTTGAAGTAATTATGGGTTCGCGAATCTCGGCAATTTTTGACAGATCTGGTATTTTTGACGGGTTCTCAATTTCAATCACCGTGCTATCACGCATCAATACTTGGTAAACAACAGTAGGGGCTGTCGTAATCAAGTCCATATCATATTCGCGCTCTAAGCGTTCCTGCACAATATCCATATGCAACAACCCAAGAAAACCGCAACGGAAGCCGAAACCCAATGCCTGAGATACTTCCGGTTCAAAATGTAGTGACGAATCATTCAGCTTCAGCTTTTCCAATGCAGAACGTAACGCATCATATTGATTGGATTCTACGGGATATAAACCGGCAAATACTTGTGGTTTTATTTCTTTGAAACCCTGAAGAGGATTTGCCGCAGGATGAATTGCAGAAGTTACGGTATCTCCTACCTTTGCTATATTCAATTCTTTGATACCCGAGATGATAAAACCCACCTCACCAGCGCTGAGCAAATCACGATAAACTGACTTTGGCACAAACACCCCTACCTGCTCACATAACTGCACAGCTTTGCTGGCCATCAGCAATATCTTATCGCCAGGTTTTACCTTACCGTCCATCACTCTGACCAAAATCACGACACCGACATAGTTGTCAAACCAGGAATCAATAATTAAGGCTTTTAAAGGCGCGCTCGGATCACCTTTCGGTGCGGGTATTTTAGCGATCAAAGCTTCTAAAACATCTGCTACACCTTCTCCTGTTTTTGCACTGATTTTGACCGCATCTTGCGCATCGATTCCAATTACTTCTTCAATGTTGCTGATGACACGTTCCGGATCAGCAGCGGGAAGATCAATCTTATTTAGAACTGGAACAACTTCAACATCTTGCTCAATCGCTGTATAACAATTGGCAACGGTTTGTGCCTCAACACCTTGGGAAGCATCAACTACCAAAAGTGCACCCTCGCAGGCAGCTAATGAGCGCGAAACTTCATAAGAAAAATTTACATGTCCCGGTGTATCAATTAAATTCAATAAATAAGTTTCACCATTTTTTGCTTTGTAGCTTAATGCCGCTGTTTGGGCTTTGATGGTAATGCCTCTTTCACGTTCCAGATCCATAGAGTCTAATACTTGCGCCTCCATTTCACGATCGGATAAACCACCGCACAGATGAATAATACGATCCGCCAGTGTTGACTTGCCGTGATCAATATGAGCAATGATGGAAAAATTACGGATATGCTGCATCAAGGTATAAAAAATAGAGAGTATATTTTCAGCAGAGCACTAATAACTCACTAGCCAAGCTGAAAACTTAAATATTATATTGGCAATTAAAGAGGCAGCATTCTAACGAAATTTACCAAGATAATCATCTAAAGCTGCTAAATCAAGAAAATAATGACAAATCTCTTGATTGGTAAGCGGTGAAATCAATACTGGAATTTTTTCTCCATAGCGCGCAACCAGCTGTGGATCGGAATCAATATCAACAACCTTGAAATCGAATGATACTTGCTGCTGCAAATTCTGCAGCGCAAACATCATATCTTGGCAAAGATGACAATCTTCGCGGCCATAGATGATCAGCTCCCGTGTTTGATCAGTGTGAAAAGAGTTAGACTCAATTTTCTTTGTCATCGTCGGAGAGTTTCATTGTAATGAAAGTTGTGATCTCCCCTCTTTTTACAAGTAAGGCAATATTTTTTCCACTTTGAACTTGATTGAGCAGTTCATTAAACTGCGCGACACTTTTTACATCTTTACTGTTAAATCCCAGGATAATGTCCCCGATACGAATTCCGGAACGACTGGCAATACCGGATTGCATGTCTTCAACCAGCAAACCATTGGCAATCTCCAACTGTTTCTTTTGCTCATCGGTAACTTCACTTAATGCCAACCCAAGACGATTAGAAGTATCCGGTTTTTTGCTTTGCTTAAGTTTGCGGCTTTCTGATCCCTCATCAGAAAGTGTTTCTCCAACTTCAACCTTAACTGTTCTTAAAGCACCATCCCGCCACATTTGAATGGTTACTTTTGAGCCTGGCTTAGTATTGCCCACTATGCGGGGTAAATCAGAAGATGTTAAAACTTCCTTTTCATCGAACTTCAGAATAATATCACGGGCTTGAACCCCGGCTTTTCCTGCAGGGCCATTTTTCTCAATAGAAACGACTAATGCTCCTCTACTATCCGTTAATCCAAAAGATTCTGCCAATTCTTTAGTTACTTCTTGAATCATTACACCAATTCTTCCTCGGCTTACCTTACCGCTAATCTTTAACTGATCGGCAATTTCAGTGGCAACATTGATCGGTATAGCAAAAGACAATCCCATAAATCCGCCCGTACGGCTATAAATTTGAGAATTAATTCCAACTACTTCACCCTTCATGTTAAACAATGGCCCGCCTGAATTTCCTGGGTTAATTGCAACATCAGTTTGTATAAATGGAACATAATTTTCCTGTGCTAAAGAACGTCCTTTAGCGCTTACAATGCCCGCGGTCACGCTATGTTCAAAACCAAATGGAGAACCGATCGCAATCACCCACTCACCCACCTTAAGATTTTCGGGATTTCCTTGTGCAACTACAGGCAAATCACTAGCGCTAATTTTAATCAATGCTATATCGGTCTTACGATCGGTACCAATAATTTCAGCGACAAACTCTCTTTTATCATTAAGCTTTACGGTTATCTCATCAGCAGTTTCAACCACATGCGCATTTGTCAGAATATAACCATCCGAACTAATAATAAAACCTGATCCCAGCGACTTAGGCTCAGACTTTCTTGGCCCGGGGAAAGGCTGTATATGTCTTCTAAAAAAATCATAAAATGGTGAATTCTCCGGAATTCCTGGTATTTCAGGAATTATCTGATTATTCATCACATTTAGACTCTGTACAGCACTGATGTTCACGACTGCAACACCATGTTTCTCAACTAGTCCCGTAAAATCAGGTAGTTCGGCGGCTTGGACAAAGGTTACCGATGAAAACAAAATGAATGGAATTATTATTAATTGAAACATACCTCTTATCCTTACTATACGCTTATGTAAAAAATAAATGCTGATATACATGATTAACGATCATGATCTTGCATAAGTATTCAAATTTAAATCATGAAGTTAAATAAAGATTATTACTGTTATACTTCTATGAAGGAATAGTAAAATATATAAAATTAAATGACTTAATTAATCTTGATAACAGAATCTCCAATTAATTTTATGGTTTCCATTGGAGCCTCGCCTATTGTAGTTATTTTATTACCCTCCAGCACGCGCACATAGATATTGATTGCGCCGCGATCTTTAAAGAAGCCCGATGCAGGCGTGGGCGTATCTTCTGCCATAGACTCAATAAATACAGATACTGTTGCAAGTCCATCGGATAAAGCAATATGATCTACAAACACTGGTTTCTCAGTCAAATTGCGCTTCATTTCAACTAATTTTCTAAAACCAAAAGGTAAGTTATTGATTTTCCATTCTAATTTTCCTTCTCCGATGACAGAGGTCAATAGATTGGTTACCTTCCAATCCTCTTGCGTCATGAATGAGTTAGGTTTCAATAAATCGGATTGTATTTCTCCGTCGATTTCTAGCTGTGCAAATGCAAATTGTTCAATAATTTGACCGCCATCCATGATAGCACTTTTTAATAGCAAACCTGTTTGGGTATCTATCCAGAATTGATGACCATGACGTAAAGAATCCCTTGGTATCAAAGAAATAATCTGACTTTCGTGATCAATTATGCGCTCGCGTTTGACCTCTTTGATGTAATAATTCTCATCAAGGTTACCAAATGGCTGTGGAAGAATATCTGGGAAAAATTTTCGGAACCAACGTTTCTCGGTATATATTTTTTTGCTTTCTGGCAAATAACATTTCATTTCATCGTTAATACGCAAAACTATTCGCGGCGATCCATCTAAAACTTCAATTCTTTCATGTTCGCCAGCTTGATCATTTTTATGAACAATGCGTGATGCCTCTATATGATTATCCGCATAATAAATGAATACTCCGGAATAGTTATGCCGACGAGGAGCTTCGGCCATTTTTTTCAGCCACTCAAGCGCACCTTCAGATGAGCGGGGCAACTCCTGGGCTAGTACAACTTGAATACCAAATGCTATAAAACATAACAACGAGATAATACTGCGACTAATCATCTACCATATCTTTCGTGATATTCAACGTTATGAATATTGCTCGCTTGCCCACGCATCGTAATTCCCGGGGAAAACTCCCTATGCACGAACAAATAATCATTAATTTCAACTGGGGGATGCGAATAATTATGGATTAGAGGTGGGGATGAAACCATAATGGGAGCGGCACTTAGACTGTTTTCCTGATTCGATTGCTCAGCAATCGTTATTTGCTGCGGTTTATACAAATTATTCATAATTAGACCGGCAGAAATCATTGCAACAACAGAAGCAGCAGCCGCGAGTGTAAACACTTTATACTTCTGTTTTTGGATTGCGCTTGTTATATTGGGAGAAAGTACTGTGGGTTCGGTTATTAATTTTTGACTGACTCTGGAAGATATATTCATGGACAGTCGGGATGACTTTCGGAGCGTATCGCCAATCAAATGATAAGATCTCCACTCGTTCTGTAGATTATCATCTTTTCTGATAGCTTCAATAACATTGGTAACATCCTGTTGATCAAGCTCGCCATCCATCAATGCAGATACTTTACTTTTCACATTACCACCTCTTATCTTTACTTGTCCCTAACAAAGGGCGTAATTGTTCCGAAATTGCTTCACGTGCACGAAATATTCGCGACCGTACAGTTCCAATAGGGCAATTCATGATATTGGCAATTTCTTCATAACTCAACCCATCAATCTCTCTTAAAACAATCGCTGTACGCAATTCTTCCGGCAATGAATCCAACGTCTGATTAACTGTTTGAGCAATTTCCTGACTCATCAGTTCACTCTCAGGTGTATTCATTTCCTTTAGCAAACCACCATCTTCAAAGTCTTCAGCATCTTCATTATCGAAACCTTGCAAAGTTGGTAATTTCCGCCCTTGAGATACCAAGAAATTTTTTGCAGTATTAATGCCGATGCGATATAACCACGTATAGAAAGCACTATCTCCTCGAAATGAAGATAATGCTCGATATGCTTTAATAAACGCTTCCTGCGTAACGTCCTCAACTTCAGCGGAATCGCGTATAAATTGCGACAACAAACGAGCCAACTTGCGCTGATACTTAATCACCAGCAGATCAAATGCCTGCTTATCCCCGCTTTGAACTCGTTCTACTAACTGCTGATCGATCTCCCGATCACCCATACAACTTGATATCCCTGAGCATTTTAAATAAATTTAAACTTATTCTTGTTCCATTATAGGCACCATAATGACACAAATGAATAAGTATACCTATCCAAATGAATCTCGGGAACTATGTAATTCTATATCTATCGTTTTAAAAGACACTTAACCCTACTGATTAGTTCACTATTTGGATTGAACATAATCAATGAAACTGAACCCAATGTACCCAGGATGAGGTATTCTGAGTCTGTTATTATTCAATTTACTAATCATAAAAATAAAACCCAGCTTAATGACTGACAATAATTACGATACACTCATTATCGGTAGCGGATTAGCCGGATTTTCACTAGCGCTACATTTAGCGCAACACCAGAAGGTTTGTATTGTAACCAAACAAACTGCCGAATCTGGAGCCAGTTCATGGGCACAAGGCGGTATAGCAGCGGCGCTCTCAAATGAAGATTCCCCGTCACAACACGTTCAAGATACTTTAATTGCCGGAAGTGGTTTATGTGATGAAGGCATCACACGCTTCGTAACCGAAAATGCGGCTGATGCGATTCATTGGTTGATCGCTCAAGGAGTAATCTTTACCTGCGACCAAACAAGCGAAACCGGCTATCACTTAACTCAAGAAGGAGGCCATAGCACACGACGCATCATTCACAGTGGCGACGCTACTGGTAAAGCCGTACAACAAGCGCTCATTCAAAAAATACGATTGCATCCGAAAATCACTGTTCTAGAGCATCATATTGCTATCGATCTGATAACCGATGATAGATTAACTGATTACACAAAAGACCGAAATAAAAGATGCGTTGGTGCATACATTCTTGACAAGAAAAAAGATAAAGTAATAAGCTTTGCTGCACAAAATACCGTACTGGCAACCGGGGGTGCCAGTAAAGTTTATCTCTACACTACCAATCCCGATACAGCTACCGGCGATGGCATTGCAATGGGCTGGCGGGCGGGCTGCCGAATTGCCAACATGGAATTCATTCAATTTCACCCAACCTGCCTTTATCATCCTCACGCAAAATCTTTTTTAATCAGTGAAGCTGTTCGTGGTGAAGGTGGATTATTAAAACTTCCCAGTGACGAACGCTTCATGCCTTGGCACGATCAGCGCGGCGAACTTGCTCCACGTGATATTGTGGCTCGTGCCATCGACTTTGAAATGAAAAAAAGAGGATTGGATTGTGTTTATTTAGATATATCGCACAAACCTGAAAATTTTTTAAAAAAGCATTTTCCAACAATTTATGCCCGCTGTTTAAAATTAGGTATCGATATTAGCAAAGAGCCAATCCCTGTGGTTCCTGCCGCTCACTACACTTGCGGCGGCGTGATCACCGACAATCATGGCAAGACCGATTTGAGCAACCTATATGCAATCGGAGAAACCGCGCACACCGGATTACATGGTGCCAACCGTTTAGCCAGCAATTCCCTCCTGGAATGTTTAGTATTGGCTCAGACGGCAGGAAGCGACATTATCAATCAACCCACAAATGAATTGCCAAAACTTCCGGATTGGGACGAAAGCCGTGTCACAGACGCCGATGAAGAAATCGTGATTGCACATAACTGGGATGAATTACGCCGTTTTATGTGGAATTATGTTGGTATCGTACGCACCACAAAACGATTACAGCGCGCACAACACAGAATTGAGCTACTGCGCGAAGAAATCAATGAATACTATACCAACTTCCGTGTCACCAGCGATTTACTGGAATTACGCAATCTGGTTGATAGTGCCGATCTGATTGTGCGGTGTGCATTGCTACGTCACGAAAGCCGGGGATTGCACTACAGCAAGGATTATCCTGATACATTACCGCGCGCAGTAAATACGGTGCTAAAAAGAGAAAATTAAGTAACTCTCGACGAAACCTGAAATCGCTCGACCTGAGTCGATCTACCTAGTCGCCCCTGAAATATCACCAAGCCATTGATATTAGGGATAGATTCTATTGATTGCGATGACTATAACGACCGAAAATATTAAAATGACGGTTATTTTCTGGTTGAAATGGTGATTAAGAATGCCAAGACGTAGCAGTACGATTCATCACCGAATTTGTTTGGAACAGATTTGTTGATGCAGCTTGATCCTGCTGACCCATTGCTGAAGCTTGCATCGGCGATACCATGGCAAGCGTTTGAAGAATCATTCTCGATTCATTACACGGCGTTGACAGGAGCGCCCAGTAAACCGATCCGACTGATGGTTGTGGGCTATTGATACTGAAACAGTTAGAGGATCTGAGTGACGAATCGGTGGTATTGCAATGGAAGCGCAATCCGTACTACCAGGCATTTTGTGGTCTGAAAGAATTCCAGCGAAAATTGCCCTGCCACAGCACGGCACTGGTTCACTTTCGTAAGCGCATTGGCGCTGAAGGCGTAGACCGGATTTTTCAAATGAGCGTTGGTCTGCATGGAGACTTGGCACAGGAAGATGTCATCCATGTAGATACGACGGTCCAAGAGAAGAACATCACATACCCGACCGACAGCAAGCTTGCAATTAAGATCATCAATCGCCTGAACAAGATTGGCAAAGTGCATGGTGTTACACAACGACGTACCTTTGTTAAGGAAGTCAAATCATTGCGGCTGGCGATCCGGCATTTCCGTCACGTTACCAAACGAGCGCAAGCCAAACGTGCCCTGAAGCGGCTTAGAACCATTGCCGGTATTTTGATGCGGGAGCTCGGGAGGCAATTACCGCAACACTGTTTGTTCGAGTGCTACCAAAGGGATTTTCTCTTGTATGAACGGATTCTTGCGCAACAGCCGAAGGATAAAAACAAGATCTACTCGCTGCATGAATCGCAAGTGTACTGTGTGGCCAAGGGAAAAGATCACAAACAATACGAATACGGCAGTAAAGCATCGATAGCCAGTACCGCAAAAAGCAATTTGATTGTCGGTGTTGTCAGTCATGAACAAAACCGACATGACAGTCATACGTTACCGGAAATATTGCGTCATGTGGAACAATCGCGCGGGAGAGCCGCTAAGCAAGCCGTATGCGATCGCGGCTACCGTGGCAAACGTGAAGTCAAAAGATTCCTGCACAACCTTGCCTGCCAGTGCAATAACCAACTAAAATAGAGGGGGTTAAAAGACAGTTGGAGCAAAAGATGCAGATGAGTTTTGGAACACTGGAAAGCAGAGCGATTGAATCGAGATAATGTTCTGTTGAAGATTGAAGCCCTAATTGAGTGGGAGGAATTACGTCCGAAACTTACGGGTTTATACAAGCGCGAGTTATCGCATGGTGGAGGCCAAGAGCCGTTTGATGGGTTGTTGATGTTCAAAGCGATCCTGCTAGGTCAGTGGCATAGTTTATCGGACGCTGCGTTGGAGCAAGCACTGTGTGTACGCATTGATTTTCTGCAATTTTGCGGACTGTCCTTGTCGGATGCGATACCGGACGAAACCACTTTATGCCGGTTCCGTAACCGGCTAATAACCAACGACCGGCTAGATGATCTGCTGGCCTCTATTAATGAACAGCTTCAATGCCACGGATTGATGATCAAGGGTGCGACAGGAGCGGTCATTGATGCCACGCTGATTGAGTCAGCGGCACGCCCTAAAAAGACCATCACACTGGAAGTGGATGCCGAAGAAGGTAAGGTTGTTCAGTTTGAAGATGGCAGTCAACCTGGAATCAACTGTATCGAAGAACAAAGCGCGGATCCGGATGCGACCTGGCTAAAGAAAGGCAGGAAGTCGCAGTTTGGCTACCGCAGTTACCTGGTGGTGGACGCACAAGACGGCTATGTGCGCGGGGTTCACACCGCCCCTGCCAACCAGAGCGAAATGATGCATTTCGAAGCCGCTATCGATGGTGCGCATATCGAGGCGAATCGGGTGTATGCCGACAAGGGATCCGCCAGCAATGCCAATCGGCAATTTCTAAGAAAGCAAAAGATCAAGAGCGCAATCATGCATCGCGCGTACAAGAATAAACCCCTCTCGTCACGCCAGAAGCTGGCGAATCAATTGATCAGTAAAAAACGCTATATTGTCGAACAGTGTTTCGGCACAATCAAACGCTTATTCAGAATGGAACGCGCCAGCTACTTCGGTACGACGAAAGTCAACGCCCAAGTCATACTGAAAAGTATCTGCATGAATCTAAAGAAAGCAGCCAACAAAATCTTCGTAGACCAACCATTAAGGGGAGCGATCCGTCCAAATATTACATAAGGGGGAAAAATTCACCTAAAAAAAGGAAAAAACTCCACTTTCTATTAAAGTGACGTGCAACAAGTGTCACTTGGAAAATTTTCTCTGTCGCTACAGCAAAATTCTTGCGGTTGTGCAGAGGTCTTGTCAATGGAACCCAGATCATTTTGCCTGGAAAAGGACTCAAGAAAGATACCCGGTACCAGAAAGACAAGAAGCGAAAACAATGCAGGAGGCGTGCCGCGATTGAACCCATCATAGGCCATTTGAAATCGGATTATCGCATGACGAGAAACTATTTGAAGGGTGCTGTGGGTGATCGCATTAACCTGCTGATGGCTGCCGCCTGGAATCTCAAACTAATGGCTGTTGCCCATTTTTTTGTTTTTCTTCCCGTGGCGAAGATTACAAGTTTCACAGATTCTTTGATAGATCAAAATTAGCCTGTTCGTTTACTTTATTGACAAACCATCTTTTGAAACCACTGATACAAATATAGCGATTGATGGGGTTTTTCAGGGACGACTAAGTAGTTGTCATTTCACAATCGTGTGCGTTACACTCATAACCTTCTTCCGCCCCTTCATGAGCAATGCAAGCCCACTGGACCAATCCGAACGTCATAAACTGGTGTCAATATCTTCTCGACAGCTATGTTCACTGGACCAAACTGGAGCTAATGGATCGTAGCGGCACTTTGCTGACACAAGCCGAGCGACTGTTCAACAGTGCGTTTGTTGTGGCATCGCATGGCGCGGAAGCTGATCCCATATTAAATTATGGTAACCAGGCAGCCCTTAATTTATGGGCCATGGATTGGCAACAATTCACACAAACACCCTCACGCCTCACAGCTGAGTCACCCAACCGTGAAGAACGTACACGCATGCTGCAACAAGCTAAAATACAAGGCTACATTTCCAATTATCGCGGTATCAGGATTTCCAGCACAGGAAAACGTTTTCTGGTTAATCAAGCCACCATTTGGAATATACACAAACCTGACGGCACAGCAATTGGACAAGGCGCCACTTTCTCCAATTGGAAATATTTGGACTGAATTCAATTTCTTCAAATCTACTCAACACAAAACAAATTTGCCCGAAACCAAGAACTGGTTTATTCTTTGCCCCCTGCTGATTAGCACCCTGGAGAAGTGACCGAGTGGCTGAAGGTGCACGCCTGGAAAGCGTGTGTACGGCTTAAACCGTACCGCGGGTTCGAATCCCGCTTTCTCCGCCAGCGCATCAATAAAATCAATAAGTTACAAAACGATTAATTATAAACCCCACATACTACCCAACAACTAAAAACAGCTTCAAACAATAATAAACCCGCCACTCGGACGGGTTTATTAAAAGTTTTATTCTTCTAACCGGCATTTATCGCGATGTTTATCCAGATCATGGAAAACTTTTCTTTTCTTTACACTCTTATAAAGCAGAAATTCAAGATAAGTAAAAAATCCAACATGATATCCTTTCGCGCATGAATCATCGGTGAAATCCATATCTTCAACTATTGAGCCAAGAAGATTAATTTCTACATCATTAGGATTATTCTTTAGATACTGAACGAAGTGCGCAGCATACTCAGCGCCAATATTACAAGCCAAACTGTAGTCGTTTATGGGTTTTACGTCCCAATATTTTTTACCAGGCTTAGACCGATCTTGCTTTGATACAAACGGCAAAGCAAGCGCACTAACTTCTTCTAATTCTGCCTTGTAATTTCTGCGTGCAGGAAATAAATCTAATGTGATAGGGGCTTTTATTTTCATGATTAAGCCCCTTTAGAAATTTTAAGGCCGCGCTTGCCACCGACAGGAAATGGAATTACTTTGCACTTGGCGATGGATTCACCAAGCAAGCGACGGATTTCTTTTATTCCAGTTACTGGATCGCCCCAAGGGCATACATGCCCTACTATCTTCATTGCCGGACTATCCCATGGATTGGCTTCCATGAAATCAAGTATTTCTTTCTTTGCCTTTTTTCTGCGTAGCTCGTAGGTTAAATGTGTGGGTTTTGTAACTGATTTGGTTTTGCGACGTGCGGGTGCACGGGTAGATATAGTTGTCATGATTGACTCCTTGTTGATTTTTTGATGATTGCCCTTTGTTGGGCGGCCAGGTGCTCAAAACCGCAACAAGACGGCTGGCATATTTCCCGCAAGCAGGTATTTTATTAGCCTAACGCCCGGCCATAACAAAATTTGGACGCAAAAAAGCCACGACTATCGGGCGCGGGTATGTCCGCTTGTTGAGTGTTTTGAGCACTTAAAGAAAGAATAATCCTGAATGGATGGGGTGTCAATAAATAATAATTTTAAACTTTAATGCTATTTGTATCACCAGGTTTTAATGGCTTTTGTTTTCTAAATATTTTCTAAAAATATCAATTAGTTCTTTAAAGAGGCTTTGCCAGATCGAAACACTATCTCCGGAATCATCTTTGGTTTTTGGGGCAGTATAAATTACGCGCAACAATGCTAATGGTAGAACAATACTAATTGCGGCTAAAATACCGATAATAGTTAACCGCTCAGGCAGAGGAATTGTTTCACCAAAGGATTGTATGGAAATACGAAAACTTATAAACGTTATTAGCAATATAAAAGTCGTTACGAATGCACTACTAATACCCCAGAAAAGCCAACTTTTAAATATATTTCGATTCTGAATTTCCAGAAGTTCTTCAGCTATTAACTCTTGCTTAAAATTTGGTAGTGGATCGCTTGAAGATAAATCATTTATTACTTTAATAGGATTCTTTAAGAAAGAACGCTCACTCACTTCAGCTTATCAACCCAAGATTTTTTAAACGAAATTGCATGGCAATCTGAGAAACTTGCAACATACTAGAAAGCTTGGCTATATCCTTTATTCCTTTTTTAAAAATTAAAAGATTTATAACGGCTTCAGGCATAAGCAATTCCGCTGCAAATCGGTTTGCTGCAATTTCTAAGGGATCATGATTGGCTAACGAAAATTCTTCAGGGTTATCTCGATACGCCCCACCATGCCCAAGGACAAAATGTCCAAGTTCATGAGCTATAGTGAATCTCTGACGTACCTTTGATTCTGTATTATTGTACTGAATTAAAGGGCCATCGTTAGTGCAGTTGAATTCCCCACTTGTGGCCAAATCGGGATCAGCCTTTACCTCAGCGCCCAACGCATTGGCTAACTTTATGGGATCGATAGGTATTTCCTTATCCCAGTATTTTTCAAGTATTTCCCTTGCTTGTGTAGACATAGCTAGTTAATTTTATTTATAGGTTAGATTATGCTAATTTGCATAGTACTTGTTCTTTTCTCTATTAGTCAACACAACTGGAATCGATTTCAGGTTTCTCAATTTTGCTCTAAAACTTTATCGGCTTCTTCACCAAAATTTTAAAGCCAATGTCCAATATGTAATTTTTTACATACAAAAAAACTTTTTTGGTTAGGATTAGCAACAGAAAGGCTAGGCATGGTTTCTATAATTAAAATTCGTGAAGATAGGCGGTGGCCTGTTACCTATGTACTTTTCTAGATCGTTCAATGTAGCCCCCTTAGAACGCATAGAATCCAGCTCATTAAGCAATAGTTGCTTGGTCTGTTCTGCGTAAGTAAGACCAAAAGCATGCGATTTGCGATTAACTAGGCTCAATATCTCTTTTGGTAGCTTTTGTTTCATATTACCTCGTGCGTGAGCGCATATCCGGGTGCGGGAAATTATGGGTTAGCGTTAAATCGAAGGCTAATTGCGGTTTATGTAAATAAAAAAATGTAGAGATTTGGTTCCCGGTTACTAAAAACCGTTTTTATTGTTTTGCACGTGCGATTATTTGGGCTAGTGGCGGTTTATCAAATCTATTTTTTCCAGAGACTGAATGCCCCGGCTCCTTCTATTAGATTCCCTCCACCAAAGACTATGCTCTCTTGGTGTGAGCATAGCCTAAGCGAGGGATGACGGGGTTTTATTACAGTGAGGCACTGCCCGTCTAATCCTCAATCCGCTCTTATATTCCCCTCGCGGCAAGGGGTTGCTGCATTGTTACTAAACTACTGTTTTCAACTGGCGATAGAGTGAGCCGGGTTGCACTGTGTAGAAAGCTCCTCTCATGTATGCAATCATTAAATGAGAAGCAGATCCAGGGCGGTGCCAGCGCACGATTTCAATCCGCAACTCAGACCGTATAGCCAGCAATACCGAGCGTTCAAAATCGCCCATCAATGCCTTACCAGCAGTCATGTGAGTACTAAACAAGTCTTTCATAGTTGCCAAGGGAGGAGGATTTACCAGCCATTGACCATCTCCTGAAACTTGGCTTATGCGTTTAGCGTAGTCAGATGCATTGCTGATAACAGTTTTCGGCCATTCATTATCAAGGGCTATAGACGATCCTGCTGCTTGCAAAAGCCCGGCCCATGTCTCTGTATCTTGGCTTACAGCTGATTCTTCGATTGCACTATCTGCTAACAGTGCTGCGATTCCTAGTTGATCAATTTTTTTTGCAATAGCAGCGGCAATACTTGTCTTTAAAAGTAAATTTAAATTTGCCGAATCTTCCGCAACTTCCGCGCTTAATGGGATCTGTACCGACAGCATATTGGGATTTAATTCGATAGGCGTAAATACTGGCAAGCTCTCATCAATGTCATCTATACCTTCGACATGGCTGTGGCAGACAGCATCCGTGTCAATCCGTGCGATAATGGTCGCGCCGTCGATTGGTAGAGTTAATGCACCGGAATTAATCAATGTGCTTTTAGCTCGCACCGCATCCACAATTTGGCTGCTCAAAAACTCAGGCGCATTTGCTGAACCTCTTTCAACAACGCTATTTTTAATATTGCTTAAACCCATGCTATTCCGAACGAAATCTTGCAAATTCCATTCTTGTTCACCGTTTGAAGATTGCGGACGAAAATAGCTTGCTAGACTATCCTCCCTAGCCAAAACTGGGATTTTTTTCCCTGCAACTGTAATCGCAAATCGATTCGGTTGAGATGCCTCCGGCTTGGGAACAGTACCAAAAGGCCGGTTTAACAATTCCTCGATTCGATCTGTCTGGCTATACAGCTCCTCGATTTTGCTATTCAAAGCATTATCGCGTTGTTCGAGATTCTTATCGTTTGCGTTTTTGTATTCGCTGAAAGCGTTCATTACTACTTCTACCGCTCCACCGTTTGATTTCGGTTTATCCATTTGCTGGTTCATTTTGTGCATCCTTTTAAATTGAAATAAAGTTTTTTGCTCCAAAATGAATATTTCGTTTCGAACCCCGCCGTCTCGGAAGGCATATCCAGAACTCGATATTTCATTCTTTTTCGATAGCATTGCCAACTTCACATTGGTTTATGCTCTCGTCACCCCACCATCGTCACGGCAGTGGGAAATTTTGCCCATTATAACACATAACATATTGATTTAATACATCTATATGTAATTTATTGCTGGTTTTTTATTCATCATATTCCCCGTTAGCATGACGATAAAAGTATTCCAGTGCCTCGGGGTCAGCTTTGCATTTAACCAGCACAAGATGATGATCTTCTTCAGCCTCGCCGATTTTATAAAGCCATGCCAGTATCATCTCGATTTTAAACTGATCGTTTTTTTCATCTTCGCAGCTTGCTACGGCTACACTTGCTACTTTTGCTGCATTTGGCGCTGTTTTCTCGGTATGTGTAGCAACTGTAGCGCCTGTAGCTGTAGCAAATTTGTTTTTGCGTATGATTTCCAGTAATGTCATGAGGCCTCCTTATTCAGGATTTTAGGATTTAACCAGATAGATATTTTCTTTCCATCTTTCCTAATCTGAATACGATCCAACGATTCAAGCTCACTAATTGCAGCTTCAAGCCGTGCGGCGTCTCTGACCGTTCCGTATTGCTGAGCAAATCTTTTTGCTACAAAGTGCGTTTTGTTCTGGCTGCAATGCTGCACTAACCAATCATTTAGCCTTGATGCGTTGGCAATTTCAGCAGGCAAGGCGATCTCACCAAAGAAACGCCGGGATTCGTTGAGGTGCCATGCCACAATAGCACTGGCCCTTTCAAATGCATCCTCACTAATTGCACCAATCCCGCCATCAAAGACATGAAATAACGCTGCCAGCCTGGTGGCATTGTCTGCAATTTTGCTTGCCACATCGCGTACTTCAAACAACACACCGCCACTAGCTAACTGAGATTCGATACCATCATGGAACTCAATCCACATGATCTTTGCTTCAGGTGTCAAGGTAAGCATCTGCGGAATGAGTGCGCCGTCTTCATTTATTGGTGCGGGGATATTTAATATCTCAGTTATTCGTCGATTGAATGCGGCAAGTTTTGGCCAGCTATCAGGCGCCTCAGTGAAAGACCTATAACCTTGTGTCGACTCAGGCCAACTAATAAGGAATCGTGCCAGGAATCCCGTTCCCCGTGCTAATGCACCGGATTTCTCAAAAAAGCTGTTGAGTGTTTCGGTTTGTACCTGCAATGCAACTGTTAATCGTGCGCCATGCACCGCAAATGATTCGCTGGTTTTACGATCTATTTTTAAACTCACGCCATCCCATAACTGGTTGAGTGTAGCGAGATTACGCATAACCGAATCTTTCCCCATACCATGCGATCCGAACACTATTCCCGCTTCAGCTGATACAACCCCGCCGCTTGGCCATTTCTTAGCTAGATCATATGCCAGTGCTTCAGGTGTAACATCTGCATACAGTAGACGCGGAATTCGTGGCGGTTCTGGCTTGTCATGCTCTAATTCTCTAAGTTCTGCTTCCTGACTCGATGTTGATTTTCCGCTTTTCGCATCGGTGCGGATTCTGTCCTTTATACCGCCTCGCTTGGCTTCCCATGAATCCATATCAGCATTGTAATTTTTGATTTCTGTTTTTGCGGCTTCAGCCTGCGCAAATTCATAATCATTAATAGCCTTTGAAAAGAATCTGTCACAAGTCGTTTTTCGTTCGCCGCTATCTGCAATGGTGAGCAAGAACAAGCCTGTTGGCGAATTCAATGCGCTTGCCCTTTCAATGTCATAATGTGCCTGTATGGCCAAAGACATAGCAGATATTGCCGATGCTGCTACCAGTGGCAAAGGTGCTTTAACAAATCCATGCACTTCTTCTACTGCGGCTTTAACAGATAAGGGCAATGCTTCTATAGGATAGGATTCCTTCTCGATTTTGGAAGTTAATGGCTGGGGCTCTGCCCATTCAGGGATATCATCATTGATGGAATCAGCAACAGCTTCAATATATGCTGTTTGAATCTCTGCGGGGGCTTGCATTGTTTTAAAGGCCATTTTTGATAACCTCCCATGCTGGGTGAATCAAAGTAGATGCTGAATATGTCGGGTCATTCTGCTGTGCTACATCAAAATTAAATACCGTCAATATTTTTGGCTTAACTTTGAGAATTGCATCAATGAGATTGTTGACTAACTCGGCTTCTCCGGCATGATGTACGATTTGCACCGATAACCCCGCCAAGTAAGAAAAGATTAATTGATCAATGTTTGCATCAACAGGAATGACGATGCGCGGATATGCTGCCCCTAATTTCCAATCAGTAGATACAATGACACGCTGAATCGGTACTAAACCATTGCGTCTGAGTTCATCAAATCGCCTGCCGTACGGAGGAAATTTCTTTGTGATATACTTCGTTTTGTTGTCATTATTATTGCCGCCCTGTTCCCGCAGGGCGTTCTTTTTGGTAAGCATGGTTTTATACCCCCCCTCTTGAATCAGCCCATTTCTGAACATCTTCAATTTTCCAACGTGAACAACCTGGGGAAAGTTTTACCGGTTTAGGAAATGCTCCATTTTGAACCCATCGCCAAATTGTGGCGCGTGAGACTCCAAATTGCTTTGCTACTGTAACATCAGGAATATAGATTGATTGGTTCATGGTAACCGTCCTTGTTATTGAATGAGACGGTTACCTATTATCAGGATGGAAACGAAAATTACCTCACGTCATTTTTGTTTTTTTTCTCGTCTTTTAATATCTGCCTTACTCTAGTGGATGTTATGTGTAGTTTTCTTGCTATTAATGAAGCTGTGCTTCTAGTTGGTGTGATGCTTTGATATATTTTTAATACTTCATCTTTGGTGTTATTACCCTGCTCTTCCAATTGCTCTTTTCGAGTTTTGCCGGATTTCTTTCGCCCTTTAATCATATTCAGTCTGACTGGAATCTCCTTATCATGCATTGCATTACCCCAATTCTCTTGAATTTCTTTTATAAATCGCATTGTTAGCATTGGCTCATTATTATGATGAGTCTTTCGAGCTGTTTTTATAAGATCTATCATAGGTTGCTTTTGCTCAACCCCATTGGATAAAGCATTAATTTCTTTCTCTGCATCATTTAGCCAACACGGTACGTTCTTCATCCAAAGAGATACATCCTTAAGCTGATCTATGTCCGCTTGCGCCATAAGAATTGCAGCTTCAATCCTTTTATAGGAGGCAAGACGTTGCTCTTTCTTTTCATCCATTAGACGATCTCCCTAATTGGTATTACAACGCCCTGCAAAGTTTGAGTATTCAGATATTTGCACCAGTCATCCATTAAGCGTGTACGTTTCGCCAGTAAATCACCGCGCCGGTATGCTTTCTCAACTCCACTGGCAATGGTATGAGCAAGTGCCATTTCTGCCACCTCATGAGGGTAATTTGTCGATTCACTACACCAATCGCGAAAAGTGCTTCTAAATCCATGCGGGGTTGCGTCAATCTTCATACGTCGCATAACTGCTGATAAAGTCATATCGGATAATTGACCGCCTCTTGCAGCAGGGAAAACCAAATCATTATTTTCGAATCTCGGTAATTGGTTAAGCAGGTTTATAGCGTCTACGCATAATGGAATGACATGTTCTTTGTCGGCTTTCATTCGCTCGGCTGGAATCGTCCAAACTCGCTCGTTTAAGTTTATTTCCTGCCACAGTGCCCCACGTACTTCACCTGATCTTGTGGCGGTCAATATTAAGAATTCCAGGGCTTTAGCGGCTGTACCTTCACACTTCCTTAACTGCACCATAAATGATGCAGCAGATTTCCACGGCACCGCTTTATGATGCTGCACCTTTTTAAGTTTGCCTGGCTTTGGTAATACCCCATCAAGATTATCTTTCCATCGCGCCGGATTTTCCCCGGTACGATAACCAGATACTTTTGCCCATGTAAGCACAGATTCAATGCGCCCTCTTACCCTTGTAGCTGTTTCAGTCTTGGTTATCCATAAAGGCTCTAACACCTGCACTATATGAGGTAACTCAACACTATCAACGCGCATGCTACCAATTACGGGAAAAGCATAAGTTTCAAGGGTAGTTTGCCACTGAGCAGCATGCTTAGCATTTTTGAATTCAGATCGTTTAATAGTTAAAAACTTGTAGGCGGCATCTGCAAAGCTTATTAATTTTCCATTGGATGCTATCAAAGCAGCTTTAACGGCCTTTCTTTGCTCAACAGGGTCAACACCTAAGCGTATCTGTGCCTTTAATTCTCTGGCATTAATACGCGCCTGTGCAAGGGTAATATCTGGGAATCCTCCCAATCCTATATCACGTCGCTTTGCTCCTACTATCGTTCGTAATATCCAGCTCTTTGTTCCTGTGCCTGTAATTTGTAGTAACAATCCGGAAACACCACCTGCGGCATGGTGCCCCGGTTTTGTTAATCGCTTAATATCTAATGCGCTTAATTCTCTAGCTTGCTTTGGCATGATGGCGGTAATATTAAATTGTTAGGCGGAAAAATACGGATTCGGATTCCAAACTATCAAAACTTAAATGCTAGAATTTCCAACCCAACATTAAACCCAACATAAATAATATCATTAATTGAGATTATGTGCGACAGGATAAAACAAGATATTTATATTATTTATTGATATTTATAGATAATATAATACTAAATAAGACTAATAATTACAGCGTAAAACAGCTAAAAGGCGGCCGCCTTCTCCGCCAGTAAGCGGTATAATCCAGACCACTCAAGACCAAACAAGACCCATATAAAACAGGGTGTTAGTTCAATTCTCACAAATTCCCCTTAGTCCCGATTGATCTCCAAAGGCCTCGGTTGTGGCACAAAAATGACACAAATTTGCCACAAGTTATTTATGCCGATAACCTCACTGAAGCGTATGGAACAGAAAATTGCCGTCGCATGCGGCGCCATATTTTCAGCGAGCTTTCACCGATTGCTGGGGACTTGGCGTCTCAATACATCAAAACGGCTGAACGTTCCAACTTTGAGCAAGCAAACCATGAACTGCAAGATATTTATAATCAGCTGCGCATTGAAGATCTGAATCTATGCGCTGATCATGAAGAATTGCTTAATGCCGCCCGGCGTTATGCAGAAAAATGTTATCTGGCACGCAACCGCGCAAAATCCCCTTCTGACCAGGTCACTACGGAAACTTACCATGCATATAGAAAATAGCCCTGACTTCAAAACTGTCTGGCAATTAGCGCATAACTGGATAGGCGCTGACCTAGACAAGACCAATTCAAACGCAATCTCACCTGAGTTAAAAACAGCTATTCATCGCTTGATGCAGGCAATGTCAAGCATGGAAATTACCGGCAGATGGAAAGGGTTTCGAATCTTTATGGATAATTCCTTTCTCTCATCGATTTTTGATCTTTACCACACCGTTAAATTTTATCAATGCTTCAGAAAAAACAAATTCGATAAAGCCTATTTAGACAGCTTTTACATAAAGCGTAATGAAGTTCTAAGCTGGTGCAAAAATGTCATTTATTTAGATCCTCCACCCTGTTGGGTATTAAAAACAATATCATCTAATGACGACATAACTGCTGAAGTTGAAGACACTGATGATGAGAACAATGGCTGGTACGACAAAATATCAAAGCGACGTCGACAAAGAATAGTTTGTATCGAATTAGCAAAACAGCTCTGGGAGCAATATCCGGGCATAAGCTATGAAGAAATGCATAGGCATCCAACTATGGAACAATTGGGCTATTCATCTACTTTTTCCTTCAAATCTTTTAAAAATTTGGTTCGATCCGTTGCATCCGAACCCGCTCAGCTACCTGGAGCACCTGCAAAAACAAAAGAATAGAAAATCGTAATTATTTCTAAAAAAATAAATATATTTCTATTTTTTTAGCATCTTTTATTAATCCGTCACTTGTCGCAAATTGACTTCGTATTCATCAACTCACGGAGTCAACCATGCAAAACCCTTTACTCACTACTAAACAAGCTGCACAAATCTTAGGCGTAAGTATCGCATTCCTGGAACGCGACCGCTGGGCAGGGGCGCGGGTTCCTTTCGTCAAAATAGGTTCGCGGGCAGTTCGCTATCGCCATAGCGATCTGCTCGCTTATATTGAATCTTGCACTCATTATTCAACTAGCGAGTACTGAGGTGTGTATGCACACGTCAGTACATGACAGTCAGAAATTGTTTAGTCCCAGTGAACGCATCGCCGAGAGCATATTAAGTTTACTCGATGAACCGGATGGCAATGATAAACGCTGGCGCGCGCCGATATTCCGGCAATTGCCGAAGCGCTTCGGCAAAATCGTTGCCCACGATTACAAAGAAACTTATATCTTTGACGGCAGGCAAAGCGCCAATCATGGTTTGCTTAATGCCTACGGATCGATCACTAAAAACAGCATTGCACTCAATGCCAGCGATGACGACCTGAAGGATTTGGCGAAAAATATTGTCAAGGAAATGCAGCAAATCAGCCGCATATATTTGAAGCTGGAACATGCCGTTTCTTCGATGCTTCACCGAACACAAAAGTATGAAATCGACCGATCATCGCTAGAAGATCGAGACATTACGATTACCGGCATCTATACCCGCCTGACTGATGAAACCTGGTGGTTGCAGCGACTACGCAAAGTTCATGCGCAAAAGCTGGAACAGGATGCTATCCGCTTAGGACTAGTGCATCAACGCGCCGGCCGCTATGTCAGCGATGAAACACTGAAAAGACGAAAGGAGCAGAAGAAGCGCATCCGTCGTGTTCTTGATGGATTGTTGGCAACCAATGAACTCGGCCAGTGCTTTACGTTAAGTGAGCTGTCAGAACTGGGTCTAGCCAATCCATATATCCGGCGCAGCGAATTGATGGTGCGCATTTCCGGGTTTGAATACATCGCCAAGGAACTGGGACATGCCGGTGAATTCTATACTATCACTTGCCCATCCAGAATGCATGCCCGGCACTCCGGCAGCGGTGAACGTAATTCCAAATATGACGATATCACGCCGAAACAAGCGCAAAAGCACTTAAATCAAGTCTGGTCACGAATTCGCGCCAAACTCAAACGTGACAATCTTCCTGTGTACGGTTTCCGCATTGCTGAACCACAGCACGACGGCACGCCGCATTGGCACTTATTGCTATTCATGCCGCCTGAACAAACCGCAAGGGTGAAAACTATCATGCAGCATTATGCCTTGCAAACCCAGGGTGATGAACCCGGTGCAAAAATTCACCGTTTCAACGCAACCCCCATTGATAAAAGCAAAGGCAGCGCTGTTGGTTATATCGCCAAATACATCTCAAAAAACATCGACGGCCACGGCATGGAACATGATACTGACGGCAGCCCAATACAAGAAGCGGCTGAGCGGGTCGAAGCTTGGGCGTCAACCTGGGGCATCCGGCAATTCCAGCAAATCGGCGGCGCACCAGTCAGTATTTGGCGTGAACTCAGAAGAATTCACAATGCGCCAGAAGGTATTCTGGAACAAGCCCAGCAAGCAGCCGACCAAAACAGATGGTGGCAATTCATTCAATTAATGGGCGACACGACTGCAAAACGCAAAGACAATCCTATCAAACTGATGAAAATCGACTCAAAAGAACGGGGCAAGTATGGCGACCCAATAGGAAAGAAAATCTCCGGTGTTGAGACTGATACTATTCAGCTACCGACACGCTTGCATCAATGGCAGTTTCAGAAAATTACAGTTGATACAGAACCACCTGAACGGCGAAGCGCAAAGCGCCTGAGCGGGAGCGACAACGGCAGCGACCGCGAGGCCGCATTTGCGGCGCAGCCGCCTTGGAGTTCTGTTAATAACTGTACGAAAATTCGGCAATACCTTTGTTAATTATCTAGCGTTAGGTTTAGCTTTCTACTGTAAAATATTTGTCATCAGTAAAAGAAATTATCTTGAATTAATACTTAATACTCAATGATCAAATTGTCAGGCCTCGCGAAAAAATACGCTGATGAGTCAGTGCTTGTCTGTCAGCGTTCTGACATGACACCGCTTTTAACTCATTCTGGTGTTTTGCCTGCATCTCCTTTAATCTGGAAAGCAATATGTCATGCCACACCAATGAGAAGGATTAATGCGGAATCTGATACATCAGTTATTCAATTGGTATCGTATTTTTTAATCTTACATAAGGGCAAGTTTTTAACGCATCGACGTACAAAAAGACAACCAGAAAAAAGGCTTACTGATATAAGATCATTAGGTTTTAGTGGCCATATTTGCAAGCATGATACCAATCACCTACTTGGAAATGATCTTTTTGAACCTTCATTTGAAGATGCACCATATCTCAATCGTGAATTGGCCGAGGAAGTAAGCGTTAAACTCGAAAGTAAAAATCCAATTAGATTTAGTGGTTACATTTGGGATCCTTCAGATACTCTCGGTTTACAGCATCTGGCACTTCTTTATATTGTTCCTACTAACGGTGACTATAAAATTCTGGAACCAGGTTTGATAACCGACGCTCGTTTCGAATCGTTGCTTGAAATAAAATCAAAGCTAGAGCTTTATACTACATGGTCGCGCCTTCTTATCAATGAATTAGAAGTTAACAAAACAAACTTTCTTGAAAAATTAAAGTGAGCTATCCTTTTTTGCCGTCAGAATGGACATTACCAGTAACTCAAAGTATCTATGCTGGATTAGTCCTTTTATTGATACAGGTTGCATTAAGTTATTTAGTTAGAAAATGCTGCAACTCTTCTGATAGTAAAAAATTAAACGCTACCCAGTTAATTGCAATAATTAGTATTGTTGTCTTAATAATTGAGATCATTGTATTTACAACTATGATTAAGGAGGTAACATTAATCCATTTAATAACAATATTTTTAAGTGCTTTAATTCCAATCATAATTCTATATTGTAAATCAGTAGTGTCCGGCAATTTAGTTGAATAGATTCAGTTGGTTGTTGTTATGGTGAGTGATCATTTGCATCTCAGTATTTTTAAGTAATTGATCTAGGTTAGTTTTCTCGAAAAGAGTTAGGCTCAGGATTTGTAGGATTGTGTAAAGTGAAGTCTCGGTATTGAGTCGCTTTTTTACGATGGCAACCAAGACATAAACCGAGATGGCAATCCATATCTGTGTCTTGACTGCGTTTTCAGTGGTTCCGTAGAATTGCTTGATACGAAGATGTTGTTTGATCCACTTGAAGAATAGTTCGATCTGCCAGCGACAACGATAAAGCTGAGCGATGGTCAGTGCAGGTAAATCGAAGTTGTTGGTTAGAAATACCAGATGCTTGTCGTGTTCGGCATCATAGAACTTAATACGTCGTAGGTGCTGCGGGTAATCCTTGCTGGCCTTCGTAGCGGTCAATGCAATGGTCTGATCGCATCGCAGTCCCGTGGATTTGTCCACTGAGTGAGAGTAGACACGGCGAAAAAGGAGACTGGATTTAGCGCGCGTTACAAAAAATGCTTGTGCTTGATGCATAGTGAACCAGCGAGCAAAGTCGGTAAAGCCCCGATCCATGATGTAAAAGCTGCCAGCTTCGGGGATCAGGAAATCGAGCACATTGACTTCGTGCATCTTGCCGTCGCTGATATGGATGAACGTTGGAATGTTGCCGCGTAGATCAAGCAGTGTATGCATCTTGACGGCAGCTTTGGTCTGACGAAAGCGCGCCCATGGAAAGACGCTCAAACACAGATCGATGGTCGTGGTATCGAGTGCATAGACTGTCTGTTCCAACTCCACCGCTAAGCTATCGCTGGAGTAAAGCTTTCTGGCGATCTGGATCAAGCTCATCGCGAAATCCATGTAGATGCGACAATCGCGCTGCTCGTTGGCATCGGCCAACGTACTCTTGGCGATGTTGCCTCGTATGCCCAAGTGATAAAGCTTAGCTTGGTGAGCGCGCAGACAGGTTTCGATGTTGCGCAGACTCTCGCGGTAAGTCAGCTGCGCGAAAGCCATGCAAAGAAATTGATCGAGATGCGAAAGAGTCTTGGTGGGATATTTGGAAGGGTAACGCTGTACACAGCGGCGGAATGTGTGAAGGGGCAAGTAATCCATGAGTTGTGCGAATACCAATTTGCCTGAATGCATGATAAGAAGCCACGTAGGGAAACCTCCAGTTTCGCAAAAAATTCACTTTCAAATCGGTGACACCCCCAAACATACCATTTCATTCTACAGATCAATCTGTTATACAATCATCTTGGGTAAATTGCCGGACACTACTGATTGTAAATATAGAAGCAGTAACATCATATTATTAAAACTCGCAAGTGCTGGTATAGATGACGCAATCGAAGAACCCACCATTGAAGATTACAAACAGCTTCTTTGTAACGCGGTCAGTAATTTTTCAATGTTAGGGGTTGGCGCTGATAAAATCACAAGAGATTTTGACATTTTTAAGGAAACAATGAATCGATGTGCTTCTAATGACAAGCCAGCAAGGTTTCTCTTAGTTGCACCTGATGTTGATTGGGTTAATCATGGGGCAATCCGACGTGGACTTGGAGATAATCATTTCAGCAAAATACTCATTAACTCTTTAAGAAAAATTGCTGAATTGAAGTGCCAGAATGGAATGCCGATTGAAGTTCGTTTCTATCGGTCAACACCCCTATTTAGAATGATATTTGTTAATGATGAAGAATGCTGGTTTGGCTACTATAGTGAATCTGTGGTTAATTCAGGTGAGAACGAATTCGTAAATAAAAGCCATACTAATATTATAATCCGTCGACCTAAGAACAAACCGCCGGATAGAGAATTATATGGCGCAATTGAGGCCTACTATAATACTCTTTGGGAAAAATCAACAGACGAAATATGGGATTTCAAGAAATATCTAAGCTAGCATGCATACACGGAAGATTCCAACCTTTCCATCTTGGGCATGCTAATTATCTTCAGGAATGCATTAAATTATGGCCGAATGTATTAGTAGGTTTAGCTGCTCCAACTCCAGTGAAAATTACAACCCCTGGAGTAGAGCATCGAACCACAGCTATAGCTAATCCATTAACTTACACAGAAAGAGTAATTTTAATTAGAGCAGCACTAAATGATCTTGAGATGCCGCAAACAAATATTGAATTTCTCCCCTTCCCAATTGATGAACCAGAGAGTATTAAATACATACTTCCACAATCAGTTCTTTGTGTTACAACTAAACTATATGAATGGAATGAAGAAAAAATTCGTCGCTTAAATAAGGCTGGCTATAATACATTTGTATTAGAAAAATGTATAAAGTTTGACTTTAATGGTTCATTAATTAGGCAATATATTATTGAAAATAATTCTGCGTGGAAAGTTATGGTATTGCCATCGGTTGCACAATTACTTCAGTCTTGGCAATTTCGTGATCGTCTTTTATCCCTTCAAAAAGAATCTAAATAAATCAATTTATATTATTTCTTAAAATTGAACCTCTCAAATTAGCATAGAACAAAAACAAGTGTAGTTCTTTTAATTTTTTAATTTCACTGTGCAATTTCCCGCTCTCATTCGTCCTATTTGTCGCACACAATCAAAGCCGTTCATTCGGAAAATATTTAACACATTCTCGACACTGCTTGTAGCACAGGTTACCAATAATCCCCCGCTAGTCTGTGGATCACAAAGTAACACACGCTGTGATTCAGTTAATTTTCCATCTATTTCTAGTGAGCTTTTGTAATTAATCCAGTTTTTATTTCCACCACCCGTTGAAATACCTTGGAGCGCCAGTTCCACAGCTGTTTCAATAAGAGGGATATCATTAAATATAATTTCAGCTCCCAAATTTGATCCTTTACAGACCTCCAGAAGATGACCGACTAGCCCGAAACCTGTGATATCAGTCATTGCATGTATCCCATTTAGATTTCCCAAAATAGAGCCGACGCTATTAAGTTGAGTGGTATATTTAATCATTTGATGGTAGCCAATATCACTAAGAAGGTCATTTTTTAGCGCTGCACTAAGAATTCCTATTCCCAATGGTTTACCTAAAATCAAAACATCGTCAATTTGAGCTCTGTCATTGCGCTTTACTTTGCATGGATGCACAAGACCTAAAGCAACTAATCCATAAATCGGTTCAGTAGTCTCAATTGAATGACCACCAGCCAGAGGAATACCTGCCATATCACAAACCGATACGCCACCAGCCAATATTTGTTGAATAGTTGACATTGATAGTTTGTTGATTGGCATACCAACCACAGCCAGCGCTAAGATTGGTCGACCACCCATTGCATAAATATCTGATAGCGCATTTGTTGCAGCGATTCTCCCAAACTCATATGGATCATCAACAATTGGCATAAAAAAATCTGTAGTAGCAATAATAGCTTGTTGCTCATTGAGATAGTAGACAGCTGCGTCGTCATTGTCGCCAATGCCTACTAAAAGATTTGGAAATACTTTTTGAATAGGCAATTTTTCCAGCATTTGCCCAAGAACATTTGAAGCAACCTTGCATCCGCAGCCCCCGCCACGAGATAACGCAGTTAGTCGTATGTCATTCATTAGTAAAAACCAATAATTTCAGTAAATGTAACATATCAATTTATTTGCCTCCACCTACCGGACTCAAAACTAGGCAGTTGATAATTATCGGTTTTCTGTGCAAAAATATAAATTTATAAAGGAACTAGCACTAGGTTAATTTAAATCTCCCTTGTCTTTGGCTATGTATTCACGGATCTTATTTCAAGAAATGATATTCTTTGAGATTTCGCTTGTAGAGTGCCGGAACAGGAATCGAACTCAGGATTTTCAAGTACAAATTTGATTGGTTTAATTAGTTAATTCGACTGAGAAATATAAAGATGATGTTTTTAATGCTTAATTTGTGTCTACATTGCGTTTATATAAATTTGTTTTGATATCTAATAGATACAATTTATTGTATCTATGGTGCTGTTGAGAGGATTCGAACCTCCAATCTACTGATTACGAATTTAATTTACTTAACAATCAATTTCTTAACAACATTTCTTGTCTGTATTTGATTTCGATCTGCTGTCTACATATCGTCTACATGAATAAAAAATATTTATTGATTGAATTATAACTCATTGATTTTATGGTGCCGACACCAAGAATCGAACTCGGGACCTTCTGATTACAAAACTTATTTACAAATTTTAGTTACATATAAATCAATTACTTACAATGCTTGCCAAGCATAAAAACAGTCTCACACAACCACAAACGATGACACTTACAGAGTAGTTTGGCACAAATTTGACACAGTCAATTCCGCATCTTATTTCGTTCTCGCATAACGATGTTCCTTTGATAACACAAAATACCTAAGATCATTCTTCCCAAGGATTGATGACGGGCACTCCGGCAGCGATAAAAGGCGCAGTATCTCGAGTCGCTACGGTGAATCCATGTACGACCGCGATTGCAGCAATCTGACCGTCTGCCACAGAGATGAGGCGACCGTTAGTCCTAGCTCGACCGACTATGGGCGCATATGCTATTGCAGCCTGTTGATCGAATGATACTATGCGCGACCCAAAAAGCCTCTCCATCAGCTTACTCAACGCGGCATCAAGTCCTTCTTTACGCTTGCCTTCTGGTAAGATCTCAATACCGACCAGCAATTCGGAAAGGCTTGTTGCTGTCAGATAAAGTGTCTCGGCCGTCTGCCGATCAAGCCAAGCCTGAACGGCGGGATTGCCATTGGGTTTCATCGGCTCGGATATGACATTCGTATCCAGAATAATCATTCAAACACTGCCGGATCAGTCGGCGTCTGATCACGAGTGTGATTAAAATCAAGCCCTCCAAAGGATTGCCCAAAAGCAGCGAGTTCTGATCCAATTTTGACACGCGTCCTAGGACGCACTGCCTCTTCCAGAATTTCCCGGATTTCAGCTTCGGTGCTACGTCCATGCTGAGCAGCACGCAGCTTAAGCGCGCGATGCGTTTCTTCAGGCAAATTGCGAACAGTAACAACAGACATTTGATTTCACTCCTTATCATATGAAGTCAATGATAGCATATACTAACAAATGACATCAATTCATGATATGCACTCATACGATACTCAACACTGGGCTTGTTTCTTAATAAGGTTTTAATGGAAAATCTGAGGTAAGTTCAACTGAATATTGGATCAAGGATAATGACAAATGCACAGAACATACACGATTGGGCGATTAAGAATGTAGAGCGCATTAAAAACTGATGAATTTCGCATCCGGACGGGATACATCTTGATGCAGATCATCCATTCCTCCAAATATAGCATTCTTCACCAGCATATCTTCTCTGATGGTACGCGCCTCAGCACAAGGTTTGCACACGAGAACCTTAGCATTCGAATTGGAAAATACTTCAGCAAATTTTGAAGGTGGACCGAAAGGAATCATTTTCTGATGGGTTCCATCAATAGCAATAGTTACAGCATCATGAAAAAGCATGATCATCACCGTATCTTCTGCTTGTAGTGCGGAGGCAGCAAATATGAACGGTAACGCAGCCCGCGTGACATCGGTTGGGCCCCAAGTCGTAGAAATAACGTAATGCATATAACCTCCTGGGTCTTTGAGTGAAAAAGAGAATTATTAGCGTATAACTTGTGAGAATCGTTAGAGTTATTTACAGATTGAAGAAAAAGTTTGTTAATTTTTCATACGGAGTCATGTTACTAATTCCGGTATGAGGTTTCACCGTATTATAGAAGTTAACGAATCTGACAAGACTGAGTTCACGATCTTTTCGTGAAGTAAAGATTGTTTGTTCATGCCACATCTCCAAAATAGTTTTGATCACGCGTTCAGCCTTTCCATTCGTTTGAGGATGCCGAACTCGCGTAAATTTCTGAGCGATACGATTGGTTTTGCAAAGGGCAACAAAAGCATGATCCGGGGTTCCTTTATATTCCGTGCCATTATCAGAATAGGCGCATTCAATCGTGTAAGGGCATTCCTCGATAACCTGCTTAAGAAAAGTGGCCGCAGAATTTTGTGTCTTATCAGGAAGAATGGCCGCATACAATTCCCGCGAAAAATCATCGATGCCTACAAACAAGTAATCTCTCGGCAAAGTTTTGACCTCACCCCTGAGCAAAGGTAGGCGTTTTGTATCAAAATGAACCATCTCACCGGGATAGCTTTTATTATAGCGACGAGCTGCCGATTTCTTCTTGATCTCAAGAGAGGATTCAACCTTTGCCAGCCGTTTCATCCCATACTTTGCCTGTAAGAAGCGCTTGTTGGTCGATTTCCGGGGAGAAAATTCCTGCTTCCTCGCTCGCTCAATTACCTTGTAAATCGTAGGACGAGATACTCGAAACTTCTGTGCAAGTGCTACAATCGTCCAATCACGCGTGCCATACAGTCGCCAGATCTCTTCTCGATCAGGGGGGTTAACCGGGTTCTTTTGTGTATATTCATGTTCACATCCTCTCAAAATGATGTAAACAACGCTAATAAAAATCACATATAACTTGTTCAAATCCTATAGAGGATTTGCGCGACTAAAAATAAGCATTCTCATTGTATACCCAACCTTGCATTTGTGATCACTACTATCCCGTTAACTTTCACAGTAGAGCAAATTTAACCAGTGGCATTGGAAATGAAACGGCTCGTTTTTTGGAATTTCCTAAGAGCTGCTTCAATCCCAAAAAGTCTCGCAAAAATACTTCCAATATTGGCCCGAGAAATCTGATAGTTGCTGGAGTAGCAGAAGAAAATCCCAGCCACGAGTGATACCGGAAAGGATAATGATTCGGTCAATCAAGTCTGCCCAATCTGCTTTCTTACTTTCATCAATAGTTGCATCAGTTTTGGCTCCATGAGCCATGGAGAAAACGCGACGAGCGAGTACAGAACCCGCACTATAACCAAGCAGCACAATGCTCTTTATATCGCTTGTGTAGAGCGCGCCTTCCGCAGCCAAGCACGGTGTGGTTCAATGCCAAAACTTTACGTTACCGTGGCTTGGCCAAAGCACATGCCTGGCATATGTTAGTAGCTATAGCATATAACCTGAAAAGGTTACCAAAATTGTTCACTGAAAGCTTGATGAGACAGGGAAAATACGTCTTTTAAACAGAAAGCCAGTAAAAATACCCAAAAAACAAGGCAGATTTGTATTAATTTACGTATTTTTTATAGAAATTCTTAAAAATTTGGGAAACCCAGATTGGAATCGCTCTATATTTACTCGATTTTATGAAGTCAGCCGTTTTGCAAAGGTCTCTTAGGGAAACGCTGAGTAATTCATCGCTCAGCAAAATCTTTGACTTTTCGTGCTAACTGAATCGGAATACAGTCATTTTTTGATCGATTATCACCGTGTTTGACAACTGAGCCAGCTTTCAGTACATTCAGTCCATAGGGAGAAGGTGGTATATTTTTCCTATACCTCGAGCTATCGCTTTACTACAAGGAGGTAGTCAATGCCACTATCCGCCCCCACCATCAAATCCCAAGTTTCCGTTTGCAGTCAGCATGTGCTGACCGAAGGCAATCTTACCGGCGCTGCCGTCGATATTTACCAGAACGGCGCTACCCATATCGGCCAAGCAATGGCGAGTTCGTCGCAAACCTGGGTACCAATCAATCCCGGTGTCACCCTGGCGCAAGGCGATCTGATTACCGCGACCCAAACTCTGGGAACGGATTTTAGCGGACCTTCACCGCAACCGAAGGAAGTGCAAGGGATACCGGGCACGCCGCCGGCGCCGATTTTTAAAACTCACTTGTTCGGTTGCGCTGCCTGTTTGTGGTTGGGCGGGATGGTTTCCGGCGCCAAGTACCGGGTTACTGGCCAAAATCAAGCCACCCTGGCCGATGAAGTGAGAGCGGAGGCCGTCACCGGTTCCGGCTCTTCCCATGTCGCCTTGAATCAACCGCTGTGGAACGGGGAAAAACTGAAAGCCGAACAGGATGCTTGCGGCGTGGTGTCCGGCACGGCTAACAGTCAACCGGCGGAAACCTATCCTCTGTCGAAACTGCCGACACCCACCGTCGACACGCCCCTGTTCGAATGCGATAGCAATATCTACGGCAGCGACTTCGTGGAAGGCGCCACCGCGCACATGCGGCGGGAAAAAATGGGCGCCCTGGTACAGGAGAGCGCAAGCTGTTCACTCGGATCGGTGAACTTTACCGCATCGCCCCATCTCGACGAAGGCGAAGAAGTGTGGATGTGGCAGGATTTTAAAGGCTACGGTGGTGCCGGCGGAGATGACAAGCCGGACGACAATCCGTATAGACGCGGATGCGCTGATCGCAGTGACAACTCCGAAAAGAAAGTGGTGCTACCGGTATCGCAAGTGGAACCGCCGCACATCATTGAACCACTCTGCGCTAATGGCAAGGTGGTTACGCTTAGCAATTTGCGTCCGGGCGCGAAAGTTGTTATCACCCATGACGGCGTTGATTTTATCGGCCAGGCCGTAAGCACAAACGCGCAGGATTTCTATGTGGATCCCTTGCAGGGCGGTAAGTCCGTGGTCGCCCGCATGGAAATTTGCGGTTTTAAAACTGGCGACTCCAATACGGTGGATGTCAATCCGCAACCGGCCAACATGCCGCCACCGAAAGTGCAGGATCCGCTGTACTCCTGTACCGACGTAGTACGTGTCCGCGATATTCATCCCGGTGCTCTGGTGCTGGTGTATTCCACGTTCGTCGGTGAAATCGGAGCGGCTTATGTCTATGACGACGAAGCCAACATTACCGTTACCCCGGCATTAATGGATGGCGATGAAATTTTCGCGGTGCAAAAAGGCTGTGGTTTAGTTTCCGACAAGTCCAATGTCGTGCAGGTCCAAAAACCCCGTGAGTTGCCGCGGCCGGTGGTGGTTACGCCTCTGTATAATTGCGGTGAATACGTCAAGGTGGAAAAAGTCGTGCCCGGCGCCATCGTCGAAGTTTATGTCAACGGTAACTTTGCTGGCGGCGCCACGGTCGCGGAAGACGAAGGCAGTGTAAAAGTTAATGTCATGCTGGTAGCGAAGGACCAAGTCGAAGCCCGTCAACGCCTGTGTGATTTAATTTCCAAATTCAGTACCGAAGTAACGGTGCAGGAATTCATCGGCGCTTGGGAGGAGAAGGGCTGGTACGATACCAACGGCAATCCCATCAGTGATTCCGACAAAATACTCGCAGTGCATGCCAGCCTGTTGCGCAGCGGCAAGATTCTGTTCTTTGGCGGCGATCAACACACCGGCTCGCTGAATGACAGCGATGATATCGATCACACCCGTTTAATGGACGCGAGAACTTTTCGTATTCAAAAAATTACCGGCCTGGTCAGCCCGCCCAGTGATATTTTTTGCGCGGGTCACGCCCAAACCGCAAACGGAGATCTTCTGGTCGCCGGTGGAACCTATGACTGGCGTTTGGAAGGCGAACACATCGATCATGCCGCCGCCAATCATTTCATCGGTTCACGGGACTCGTGGATAT
The DNA here is from genome assembly GCF_001455205.1 of Nitrosomonas ureae. Taxonomy (NCBI): domain Bacteria; kingdom Pseudomonadati; phylum Pseudomonadota; class Betaproteobacteria; order Nitrosomonadales; family Nitrosomonadaceae; genus Nitrosomonas; species Nitrosomonas ureae. The sequence continues at coordinate 1,729,813 of NZ_CP013341.1, read as the reverse complement.
TTGATGTAGCCAGTGAATCCTGGGTGCGAAAGGGATTGCTCAACCACGAGCGGCCCGCCGATTTCGTCAGCGAACATCTGGCGCGCTGGCAGGCAGCCAACCCGTCGGCGACGGCGACGCAAATCACGGCGAAAACTAATGAGCTCACCGCCCAATCAGATCCCAGCGATCCTAGTGCATTAATTCACCGCACCGGCGGCAAATGGTATCCCACGGTGATCACCCTGCCCGACGGCAAATTGCTGTGTGTCTCCGGACATCCGCGGGAAGAGGACAGTCGCCACAACAATAACAGTCTCGAAACCTACGACCCGGCCACTGGCGCGTGGACATTGGCAGGTCCCAAGGACGCGGATTTGGTACCGCGCGTGGTGGGACGCAGTTACGAATATCCGCGCTTAATGGTGTTATCGGATGGAACAGTGTTTTCTTCCTACAACATGCAAGACGGCAATGTGCACAAGTGGACCGTGGGTAATGACGCCGACGCCTGTACCCAGGTCGCCGGTAGTATTCCGGGCACGCCCCACAGCGGTTTAAACGGTTCGGCCACGCTGTTGCCTTTTTGGTTGGTGCCGGTCGCCGCTGGCGCCTACACGCCCGATAAAGTTTTAATGACCGGCGGCGTAAAACCACAACTGATAGAACCGCTGTCAACGTTGCCCAACTGGTTTGATACGGCCGCGCGCCAATTGCAAGTCAGCGGCACGCCGCCGCTGCGGCGTAATCACAACACCGTTATCCTTCCAACCGGTGAAATTTTTGTCGAAGGTGGGGTGCAAGTTGAAAATGATGATGGAACCGGCGTACTCGAAGCGGAACTGTACAATCCCCAAGCAAACACCTGGCAAACCCTGCCGCCCGCGAACGTGGTGCGCAACTACCATCACGTTTCCCTGTTACTGCCCAACGGTTCGGTCTATGTCGGTGGCAGCAATGTCAAAGCCGCGTCCGGCTTGGGCGCCCGCGTGTTTGATATCGAAGTGTTTAAACCCTGGTATTTTTGCCGCAATCGGCCTGTGTTGGGCGATGTGCCCAATACACTTTGCCACAACAGTGAAGTAAAAGTGACAAGCCCGGATTACGAACGGATTGCCAAGGTCGTTATCGTGCGGGCCGGCACCACCACGCACAACTTTAATTGCGACCAGCGCATGCTTGAACTTGAGATGCGTAAATCGGAAGAACTTGGCGAACTCACGGTAAGACTGCCCAAGGTGCCGAATATCGCCATTGTCGGCTACTATCTGCTATTCCTGCTTGACCGCTCCAACGTTCCGTCCGAGGGAAAGTTCATCAAGGTTTGCAAGGAAAGCTCCTGCTTTATCGCCACGGCGCTTTACGGATACGACAGTGACGAAGTGCGGGTACTGCGGAATTGGCGCGATGAGATTAACTACCACGTTGTTGGCAGGGCATTTATTCGCGCTTATGAAACCCTCAGCCCTGGAATAGCCCGGGCTCTGAAGCGTCACGCGACACTGCAAGCACCGGTACGCAAGGTGTTAAATCGATTGGTGAGCCGACTTAGAGCGAACCGCAAGCAGTAGCCCGCAATTTGGCGCACGTCAAGGGGGTTGTCTCCTTAAAGAAGTCTCACGAGAAACTATATTTCACTATTAACATTAATTCTTCAAGATCCCCCAACTGCGCAGCAGCTACTGACAAATTAAATAATTTATCTATCTCAATGTTCGTGTTATTGCCTATGTACAACTTCCATTCATCAACTATTGACAAAGTAGTAGGATAATTTTTCCCACCAATACTTATACTTATTGAATAAGACGAAGGAGCAGGCTTACTCTTAACTTTGGCTATGAACATAATACTGGCAATGGTTGTAGTATCTATTACCTGAGCCAGGTAGGGCAGTCTGAATTTATCAATTATCAAGTCCACGGAACCATTATTATTGAATAAATGCCATTCATTTGGTAAGTCATGCTTCATATTCAGAGCAATATGCAAACCTGTTTCACTGATTCGTTGCGTTATTGCAGCCAAACTAGTTTTTAAGGCTTTCTCAGCTAACCCACGTAGCGTTGAGCCACCTTCTCTGGCTGTATATTTCACATGCAGAATCACATCAGAAATGGTCTCGTAATCAAATTGCCTTACTTCTTTTGGAAGTTCAAGCCGCCATGAATTTATTGCACCGCAACCCTCAAAAGGAAGGTAGCGTTCATCTCTGAAATTCAATTCAAAGACACCACTGTCGTTTTGGGCATTGCTGGCAGCAATTGATTGGATTGCTCCAACATTGTAAACAAAACGCTCATCGTTGCCGGGATCCTCAAGATATTCAGTAGTAGCGAGATTATCAGGATTAGAATTCTTCCTGTATCTGTTGCTGACCAATGACAACTTAGCGCTCACCGAGATATAAGGTCCTGCAATACATGGCAAACTGATACTGACGGATTTTAATCTTCTGAAGTAGTGGCCCGGATGATCCATATCATACAAAACCTCGGGTACTTCAAAATCACAAACACCGGTGGCTCTGAGCATTACCAAAGCCAATGGATCTAAAAGGGAAAGAGAAATATGCTTGGTAAGCTCATACTCTCGTTTATTCTTATCAAGGTAACTGGTTTCCATGCGCTTGATATCATGAATAAGATGATCGGCACTTTGCAACCCTTTCTTCATGCTATCCCAGTAGCCATAGGAGATGAATGAATCATCATTTCCCAATTCAAAGCGATAACTTCTTTCGGCCTTTTTAGCAAAATCATGGGCCAGTTGATAGGCTCTGAAATATACCGAACTGATTTGCCCAATCATCCAATCATACAATTCTTTGTTGGTAAATTTAGAATGCATGAATTCATCGGTCTTTTTGGCATTATCAATTTGCAACTCATGATTTTTTAGATCTGTTTCAGCAATTTCTTTACGGATTTCTGCTGCTACAATCTGTTTATCAATTTGAAGAAGTTCTTTCTTAGCTAACCGTTCCTGTAATTTCCAATCGTCAAACCTTCTATCATATCCACCGCGAACAGATGCTCTTGAAGACTCGTTTGAAGCCAACATTCCCAAGAATGATAAGATATCACTTGCAGCATTCGTTGCTTGGCCAATATTAAGTCCCCCGATTTTGAATTTTGCTATTGGTGATCCACCAAACCCAGAAGCACCTAAATCAATATCTGGTAACAATGATATGATTGATGCCGCCAGTTTCACTCCTTGTGCAGCAGTTTGAAAATCATGCGATTCGCTCAATTTATCTAAACTTAATTGCTCATTGCTATTAATTTTTTGTATATTTGTATAGTATTTGTTCCGCTCATCCGTGACTGCTTTTGTTCTTTTCAGTACTTCAATCTGTTCTTTTGATTCTTTAATTTGTAGTAATTTCACATCTTTCACAGCACTTAGGACTTTTATTTCCAATTCACTACGCAGTAAGGACATGGCTTCCGCATCTTTCTTTTCCAATGCTTGCAACAATGAGCTTCCCAGGCCCCTTACTTCCTGTGCCAACTCCGTTGCTTTTTGAGACAATACATTAAAACGATAATAAGGCGTGGGGGCGTTGATGCCTGCCAGAATGGACGATATATCCAGACCCGCGGCAGCCGCACGAACCAGCATACCGGGATCAATGGGAGGCGCAAACAAAGCAAGACTGCGCTCCACACCATCGATGTTTTGGCAATGACGAATTTTGAACAATCGGTCTGCGATACGATCCCAATATTCCAGCATTTTGTCATTCTGTGGAATACAGAAATAAAGCATAGACAACGTAATCGGTGCAGGAGGTAATTCCGCTCCACCTTCTGGCAAGGCTGACAAATCCGGCAAAATATTTTCCAGGCCAATTAAGGCATTACCAAAAGCATCCAGCTTAGCTTCCATCTGGTTATAGGTTTCATACGGCACTTTTATGACAGATGGGATAATTCGGGGTTTGGACCCTAATAGTTTATCCGCCAAAATATACATCTGCGTAGCCTGAACAATGGACTCCATCGTATCCTGGCGGAACAAGTAATCGCCCCATTCAGTAAGGTTGTCAATGTACTTCATCAACACTGCTTTTTGGTAGGCTACCGGCCTAAAACGTGCTACAACATGCGGTTTAAATGGCTTGGTCCTCCATTGGTCAATGGCAAACTCCAATTCCTTCCTTTCTGGTGTATTGGGATCGGCAATCTTGTAGAGCAAGGTATCAATTCTCTGATTGATATAGTCACTATCATTGGTCAGATAAAAAGGCTTAGTTACCCAGTATTTCTGTGGAGCTGTCCCCTCCAATGCTCCGGTTGGATTGAACATATAATGAAACCACTTTAAGGCTTCTTCAAAGCGCTGATTTTTTGTCAACCTTGTGGCTAATAAGAGCGGAACGTGGAAAAATAACTCCCAGTTATAGCTGCTATAACTGCCGTCTGTTGTAAAGTCTAAATCCTCAGCAGGGTAGGATAAAGTTTTTACACCCGCCTTTTCAAGAATATAAGTTTTCGGAACGATACTGGCATTTGGAACAAAGTTTTTCTCAAAATCAAATGGATTTTGTTGCAATTGCGTTTCCCTTTTCATCAACGCCGGAATGCCATCTCTATAAAGTACTGTTCTCAATGAACAAATCAAAGGGTGGTACATATTTTTAAATTGCTCGCCATAGGATAGGCTTGAATAAACCTTTAGCTCCTTAATAATTTCCTGATAGTCATTATCTTTGAATAGCTCCTGAATCAACTTAGAAATGTCATGTGTTGGATCAGCCTGTAATTTAGCTATATATTTGATAAATAAAGATACAATATCCTCAATCAATTGCATTACATTTGAAGCTGTTCTTGCTACATAAAATGGATCACTGGTTTCTGATTCTTGGATAGTTTTATAAAAGCCAGGAATTATCACATAAGCATGGTTGCTATCTTCCATGTAATAAGGAAGAAATGTGCCTAAAGGAATTTTAAAAGATCCCCATCTACTTCTGGCATATGTTGCATGGCCTGTATTATCCCCATAATTACCACCATAAAAATATATCAGTAAGTATTCAAAAAATAATGCTAGCTGGTCAATAACTGTCAGTTGATGCGGATACGACAATCTGAACTTTCCTGGAGTTTTATCTAAAATCTCATAAAAATTGAAAAATGAGATTCCGTTTCTAACAGACAAATCATCAGGATTGCTTCTAAAAGGATCATTAGGTTCTACGGGTAGTTCATTATATCTTTGTGACTTCAACAAGGTATCTCTAAAATCAGGCAAAAAGTCTGGAAAATCTTGTTTGCCTTGAAAAACCAATTCTGGATAGCCTTTGCACCCTGCAATATTAAAGATACCATTTATCTGATGTTGTTCATATTCGCCTTTAACAGTTGTACTAAAAATTAAAATCTTTTGGCCAGTTTCAAAGTACACTAAATTATATTGGTCTCTCCTTAGCTCGTCCTCATCGGGAGTAAAATCTTTAGGTGTTAACATTCCATCCTTAGAAAGTTTCTTTGATTGCCATTTTTTATTGGCAAATTCACTAATAGCGAGTTGGATTTTCAACTTCCGTGCGGGCTTATCATTATCTATTGTGCTCCCTTGATCACCATCACTAGGCACTTTTGATTTTTGAATTGGATTAGGTACCTCACTGAATACTGGCCAAGCCAAACACAAGCGATTATTTCTAACAAACGCCAACAGATGATCGCCTGTAATATCCAATTCCACTTTTTCCCAAGGAGTCCAATATCGCTCCTGTTCGAACCTCCGGTAATAGTAAATTGCAGGATCGCCGCCTTTCGTGCGGGCAAAAACATGCATAGTTTTGATATCGGATTGATACCAAGTGGCAAGGACTTCCAAGAAAGCAATATTGTCGAGTTTTTCAAGATACTTGATTAATCCTTCTTCGGCTGTGAATTCGGTCAGCTCGTTTTGTAACAGTTCATTTTCCAATTCTGTAAATAGGAAAGATTTGTCATCTCTAAGTTCTGCCTCAATCCAGTTCTCAGGATAAAGAAATACCTTGCGGTTGGCTTCCCACACCCGATAGTTTTTCATCCACTTCCACTGATCCCAACTTCCATCATTTTTTACATCGGCTGCATATACGTCTGCTGCTGCTTTAGGTTCTAATCCCATTAAGCACCGCTGCACAAAAAGCTGAATAGTTCCATGTGCCTGAACAATTCTGGATGAAGGCATACAAGCCTCCATTTCCACGTCAATCAGGAAATAATCATACAGATCATTTTCGTCCTTCATTTGAGGGTTTTCAGCCAGCAGATACGCAACCAAAGCATCCCTTTTTTGAGGACGGATAGCGCCCATGATCTCTTTGAGTGTGCTTAACCACGTATCTTCGTCATAACGTGCCTTCAGTGCGGTTCGCAGAAGATAGGTATCGGTCCCTGTTAATATCGGTTTGATATATGCCTTGACCTGATCAACGATCGAGCCTAACTTTCTTAAATGTTCGGCACAGTCACTAATACTTTGCCAGGTATTTACATCCCTATAATTGCTTAGGTTGAATACAGGGAATAAATGAGCATCAATGGCATCTATATCTTCTTTGAAGTGGCCTGTCAGTAACGAAAATACTTCTATAAATTGGCTCCTTGTGGCGCTGCTAGTTGGCAAAAGCATTTCTGCCACGGACAAGAAAGTGATAGGATTTTCCACATCTACTGGATTAGGCACAGGTGTCAGCTGTTTTGACAGATCAATCATTCCGGCAAAAGAGGAATACTTGATATAGCTAACCGATGTCTGACCAGTTTTGTATGGGATAGCATCAAATTCAAACCAGCCAAGGTCTTTATTATTTTTGAGAAGCCACTCGGTCTGAATGGTCTCCAATTTGAAAGAATTAATAAGGGGAATTAACTTGTGTAACAACCGTAACGACTGAAATTGCTTTGGAAACGCTAATTCAGTAACACCTGGCAAAATTGGCGTTGTGTTAACAATGTCTATCAGAGCATCAGTCAACAATAAATCACCAATTAATTCAGATCCTGGAGCAAGTTGTTTTAACTGCGAATATTTCAATACAACTTTTATCAACTCCAAATCCGCCTTAAAAACGCTGGCAAGACTTTGCTCAAGGATATTCAACTTACCCAACTGGAGTTGGTAATCCGCTATGGTATCTAAAAATGCTTTGACTAAATCTTTCTGTTCATTACTGATATCTGGACCGGGAGCAGCATCTAAAGCGTCAATACTGTTTTTAATACGCGTAGTATCAAAATTATCTCTAACTATACTAGTTGCTTTATCAATATATGCTAATTTGTCATCTGTAAATGACTTGGCTGAAATTACTGATACCCAGTCTTTATCTATAAATTTAATAAATGTTTTTACATCTTCCTCTCCAATGCCAGTCAATTTGGAAAGAACATTTTGTAGTGTTTCTTTCTGCTCATCTGCAGATAAATTGACATTAAAAGACGACCTATTAGCAGTAAAATTGCTTTGGTAATCTTTTTGCAGCTTCTCCAATATTTGTATTATCCTGCCATCTTTGATTTCTCGATCAATAAGATCAGCAGGATTATTTGCTTCATGACGAAGCATGAACTGAACGTCGGCAACTTTTAACGAGGATTTCTGAGCTAACTTGGCAGCTTTAACAAAGTCTAAAGTTGCTTGCGGTGAATCCTGAATATTTATGCCTGTGAGTTGTACAAGAATAATAAAATCTTCCGCCTTGAGTTTTATTTTCCTCATTAAGCTTGAAGCAGCAAACAGGTAACTGAGATTGGAAAAGGTTAAGTTACCGTCAGGCAGCAGCTGCAATAACTTATCATCCGCTAAATCCTGTTCTTTTAGTTGTAAACATACCGCAATACTGGTTTTGAGATTTTTCAGTAATTGTGAGCCATCCACTTTTTCAGGCAACAAGCTTTCATCAATAAATCCATTCTTGGCTTTATTCAGAAACAACCGATGATAAAGAGGTTTTACTGCATCATCATTCAATGTCTGGTGTGGAATCTCGCCATAAAAGCCAATCAAATCTTCTAATTTGATTCCAGCTTCTTCTGAAAGCTTAGTCAACGATGCCGCATGAATTAAGCATTCGTCTCCATTTGTTACGCCATCACCATTGTCGTCAGCGTCATCAAGTTTTCCTTTACCCAGTTTACTTTGTAAAATGATTTCGTCCAAAGTTTGGAATTTCCAGCCTGTCTTCTTTTGAAAACGTAAGAAACGATGGATGCGATCTAATGCAATATCGTCCAGATTGGCTATTTCTTTTTTCTCTGTGTCACATGAAAGATCAAGATGCTTAATAAAAAGTTTATCTGCCGGGTCAATAAAATTTAAATATAAGAGTAGATCAAGCTCCTTATAGGTAATGCCTGATTTGGTGAGAAATGTATCCACCACCTTCATTTCAACAGAAGCATCGGCACTGGTTGTGTTCCAATATTTCTGTTGATTGGCAGTGTCCGGTGTAATAATTAATAATCTTTCCGCATCCGTTAATCCTAATTTCTCTGCGGCGATGGCTTTATCAGCCGGATTGCCTGCTGACTGAAAATCTTCCATGAGCTTAGCTCGGGAAATGTCAAATCGCGTAAAATAGGCTTTGGCTTCGGTATGGTCTAAATCGAAAGGAAGCTTGAATGCGTATTTGGCGATTTTTAAAGCATTGTAAGCACCTGAATTCACATACTCAGGTGCAGCTGCTAATTCTTGCTCGGAAGAAAGGGTTTGTCGCAGCCGGAAGACTTTATAGTTATTTCCTCCAGTAATGACGATTTTGCAAACCGCTTTTTTGTCCCGCAAATAATGCGGCAGTGTCGCTGATGAACCGGAAGAGATTTCTGTTTCAAAAATCTGTGCTTGATCGGTTACAGGAATACCCGCAGCCACTAACGCAGTAACCAGCGCATTGGCTATTTTGCCTTGCAACGGATCTGATCCATCCGAGAGCACGCCTGAATAATCTATACCGGCATCGGGTGCAATGGCGTCTTCTAATAATTCACAAACCAGATCGATATAAGGAACAGGGGTATTGGCATTTTCGCAGCCTAAATCAATCTCACCCAGATCAGGTCTACGTTCAAATAAAACATCTTTTGCAATTTTTGCAGTGGGACGAACTGCGGGTGGAGGTGGCGCAGGAATAGTGAGATCAACGACACTGCGCTTATCCAAAAACTGCAATATTTCAACCAAATAGGCTGCTGGGCTATACACCGAAAGACAGTGCTCGCAGGCACATGTGTCAGTCAGTTTGAAGAGTGATTTCAGATTAGGGAAATCTTTGCCAACCGCTTCCAATTTTTTGGAAAGTGATTTGGTTTCTATCGCCGAAACATCCATAGCCCGCATGGTGTCCGTTAATTCTCCAACGATAATCATAGCAGCCGTATTAGTACGCTCGGCTCTGCGGAAAATATCTTTGGCTTCTTTAGTCTCTATTCCTGCTTTTGGTGCTATTTCCTTAAGAAATCGGGTTTCGCCTATAGCCGCAATGCTTTGTGCAGAATGGATTTTCTCCATTAATAATGCATTCGTTTTACTATAGTGAGGGACTAATTTAAAAATACGTTGTATAGACTTCAGTTCATTGCGTATAGATTCAATGTTATTGTTATCTATATTTTTCTCTTTGGTGAGAGGAATCGATTTAATAATACGCTGTATGAAATTCGGTTCTTCCCCTTTAACTTCAACGTCTTTGTTGTCTATATTTTTTTCTCTGAGGAAAAGATCTATATTGCTATGTTGTAAGTCAAAATCGTCATATTTCGTAAGAATCTGATAAATAGTTTCCTGATTTCTATAGATATTAATCTTTTCTCGCCCTAATTGCGCGGTAAAAGCAGTTGTTGGAAATTCCTTCTCCATTTTACGAACCAAAGATGACGCATGCAGATCAATGAGCTCTTTATCTAAAGGTTTTCCGGCAATCACAATATTATCTGCCGACTTGATAAGCGCTTCTTTCCACCCTGCTTTGTTCAAAGCTGCCAGTTTCTTGATATCTTCAGTTCTTTTGATTGCTTGCGATTCCATTATCTGGGCTATGATGGCTCCATCAAATCCCAACAACTCGCCCAATGCCAAGGATGTTTCTGCTTCTTTTGCTGTTGCATCGCTCTTAAAAAAGGAAGGATCAGTAACTTTTTTAATAAAACCATTCAAGTCGTTTTTATTTTCCTCGAAGAGTTTGCCTATTGCACTGACTTTATCTTCCAACACAAACCGGCTGACTAGGTTGAGTACTTTTCGTGGATGCTCGTTTCGGTAGTATGCTTCAGCATCATTCTTATACTTTTGTAATTGCTCTACATAATTCCGCCATTCCTTCGCCACTTTTTCAGCAACGATCATTTCTTTGGCAGCCGCTTCAACATCACTTTTTATAGTTTCCGGATTAACTAATGCTGCGTCATACAGTAAGGGTAATATCTCGGTATTGATATCTATCACCAACCTTGCATGAAATGACTTAACAAAATCATTTTTGAGCAGCGTATTTTTCCGCAACAGGGCATAAAAGAATGCCGCATCAATTTTTGACTCGGCCTGAAGGCGATGGGAGACTACCAAAAGTTCTATTTTCTGCGCCGGAAATTCAATTTCTTTGGAGAGAAAGGTGATGTCCCTGTTTTGTTCAGTTTCCTGCAAATCGGGAATGGCGACTTTATTGGCAAGGAAACGAACTTCTTTTAAGAGATAGTCATATTCCACCACTTCCGGCTTAATAACCGTTCCAATGGTAATATTGATCTCTTCCCGTGGCGTAGCATTAAACCGCACGGCATCTATATCGGAAGCAAAGAGCAGGGTCTTATTTTCCCTGGTAAATACTTTAATCAGAATATCCGCTTCTTTTCTGCCCCTACCGCTTAACTGACTGTGCAGCCAGATAATTTCATATTTCCCCTCCCGATCAGTGATATTTTCGCCCAACAATTCTTCACTGCGCATATCCCTATCGAAGGCCTGGACGATGAGATTGGACAAGGGACGATTGAGTTGGTCAATTACCCGTCCGAGAACTAGATTCTCTTTCTTTTTTTCGATTTGATTTGCCATGATTCCCTCCTTCAATTCGGAATGGTTTAATACAAAAATTTTTATGTAGTAGGGCAATATCACCCAAGCATCAATTATGGAATGATCGTTCCCGTTTGGTTGCCCGTTCTACCTCTCGCAAATCGACAATTTGCCGCTCCAACAAACCCCGTCTCTGATCCAGCAAGTTCACCGTAAAAAAAGTACGTCCCGCCAGGAACCCCCGATAACGTCGATAATTCTGCATACTAATCAATTTCAAGATTTGCATAGAGCGATATCCCAATAGAGTTTTATGCGCTTCGGGTAGATCCGCAAATCCAACTAATAACTTCAAACATCCAATCAGCCATTGAGCGGCACATGAGGCGGAACAGCTCGCAGCTTCCGCCTATGGGCTTCACCATAGAAAAATATATCTCACCGCACAATTTCGCCGATAGCTCGGCATCTTAATCTTCTCAACAATAAATATGATTCGTAGCGAAGCGACAATCCACCATACTCAATCAAACCAGCAACTTCAAAACACCTCTCATCAATAGTGCGTGATATGCTGAGGAACTCATAAAAGGTTCTGCGGTACGAGGTACGCGTTTGGTAGGGGGTGGTCATGGCTCAATATCTTCAGGATGTATTCGTTGCTGTGTTTGCCGAAATTGTTGTAATAATGTTTGCATTTGTTGAGCATCAGCATAAAAAGGGTCGGTTGTAGACACTCTGGATAAATCCTGATTTGTCAACATCATTTCCAACCATCTAGCTGCTTGGTCACTTGAGCTAAACTCGCTATTGGCTACCTTTTCACCAAATCTATAACCGACCCAAGTAAGCAAGATATCCTGATAACTATTTCCTCTTTGGGAATCATTTATAGAAATCAAATCAAGGCGTCCTCTAATAAAGTTTTGTACATCATCACTAGAAGCCATAAGCGGTGAAGCTAAAGTTGAAGTGATACCCCAGCCAGAGAAAGCTCGATCGGCAATTAATTCATGACCAATCATAGCTCTCATATATTGTTCACGTTCAAAAGCATATTGCACAGCCATATCAGTTGTAGGACTAAGCATGTCTCTTACAATTGACTGGTAAGGATGCTCTTTTCTATACGCCGCTTCTTGTCGATATTGTTCACGGATATAGTTGTCCCGCTCTCTAAGGGAAAAACCAAAACTTACAGCGCTCAAAAAATGCCCGATCTGATCACTACTCAACCGATGCATGGGGATATCAGTACCACTAGCATCACGGCGATAACGAATACTATCCCTCAGTTCTCTTCTAAATCCTGAGTCTCCACTTCCTCCTGTATCTGTGCCGATTTGGCGAATTGTGTAAGAATCGAAATTGGCCGAAGGTGCGTTAGGATTACCTCCTGTCAATGCCAATATTGACATTAGCCTATCTCTTACTGCTCCACCTGATATACCTGTATCCCTGAAGGCTTGAATTAATGTTGAAACATGAGCCGTAGGTCTATTAGAAGCTTGTCTTTCATCAAAAATTTGCCTAAATCGAATTTGATCAGCGGATTGTTTTCCAGTTGTATCATTGTTTTTGAGAGGATTATTCTCGCAATACCCATAAACATTTATTCCATCCCCAATCCCAATCGGATCACAACTCCCCCACCTCCCCAACCAAGGCAAATAATACCTGGACGAATGGTATTCCAAGCCACTCTCCTCATCCCGCTCCATCCCCGTATACCGATAGCACTTAGCCGCCGCCTTAATCCCCGCATTCTTCGCCTGAAATGCCGTCGTACCATAGGGATGGTATTCCTCATAACTGATCACTTTCGCAATATTGGAGCCGTCCAACTCTAAACTGGCCGAGCCAATATGGTTGTGCAGTTGGTAGCGAACCAAGTGTTTTTCGGTGCCGTCATCCACATCGTTGCGCGTTTCTATCATGACGAAGCGATGCTGTTTATCCATCAAGCTAAGGCTGGTGCGCTCCAATCCTGTGTCCGTACCACTGTGCTTTTTGTAAAGTTCATAGCCAGCGATGTAAATCCGTTCTTCTTTTCTGATTGGCTTAACTCCAGGATTGGCGGTATTTTCAGTTAGCTTCCTGAGGCGTTGCCCTTGACCATCGTATTGATAATAGGTAGTTTCCGGCGTACCTCCATCGGTGCGGCGTTGGCGGATGGTTTTGATTAATTCTTCTTTGAAGTTCCAGCCCATCCCTTCCAAATGCGGCATCGCAGTCATAAAGCCGTGTCTGGGATGGTGAGGATAGCTATAAGTATTTGTGCCTATTTGAGTGTTAATGAGCTGATTGTTAGTCACCTGATAATTATAATCTCGTATCCAGGTGTTACCTACAGCTTGATGGTGCAGTTTCTGAATATTGCCGACCACATCATAGTGGTAATTCTGGGTATAGTTTCGCATCGCCATCGGATCACCTGGATTTAACTGCCGCATGAAAGCCGCATCGTTCCAGTTATCTTTGCTGTCAAATGCTAGGGAAGTATTGTTCTCCCGACCAGTAGCTTCCACTAGTCGATAAATGGCATCGTAGGTATAAGTAGAAACGCCGGTAATTTTTTGGTTATCAAAAAATACCACGGGGATACTTTTGTCTTCGATGTGGGTGATATTACCCGCCGGGTCAAAGGTGTAATGCCAATCCTGTAACGGGTCGTTATTTTGCCGTTTGGTTTCTAAACGGTTAAGCCGGAAGGTTTCTTTGTCGTAAAAAAATTGACTGATAACGTTGTTGCCATAAACAATTTTATTGCGTTGGCCTTTTTCGTTGTAATCAATGTCTTTGATGTAAATGGTAGGACTGGCAAGATGCGGATGAAGCACCGTTTCTGCATTGAGTAATCCGGCCTCATTGTAAGAAGGCGTAATGATGCTGCCATCAGGAGCGGTTTGCTGCGTGACCCTGCCCAACGCGTCGGTTTCAGTGATAAACCTGAATTCTTCAGCTTCCAAATCGTTAGCCAAATTGGCATCAATCCAGTTTGCTACGCCTTTATAATCTTTAAATAACCGTCGCGTAGTAGTTAGTAGCTGTCCTTTAAAGTCATAGGCAGGGGTATCTATTAAACCGCCTGTGTCGTAATGTTTAACAACCTGTCCTCTAAGATTTTTTAGCTCAGGATTCGGTTCGGTTTCGCCATAGATTATTCGGTCAAAAATATGATTGAGCAACGTATCACCATCGCCGCCTAATACCTTGCTTTGTGTTGGCCGGTGCAGGATGTCATAAAAATACTGAAACTCATGATGGCGTTCGTCCCAGGTGCGTAACGGGTTACCTAAGATATTTATTAACAACCAACGCTGGCCAGCATCCATACTGTTCTGATAGATTTTGTTGCCAAGTATGTCGTATTTGTACTGCATCACAACATTGCCACGATCGTCGATTACGCTACGTAGATTGCCTTCTATGTCAAGATTAACTTTGGTAAGGTAAAATTCATCGGCATCAGTTACCAAATTTTTATTATGGTCAACCAATAATACCGGCCTTCCCAACGTGTCGAAATACTGGATAGAGGGTGTTCTGGCATGTTTGGCAGCTTTATCAGCAGCCATTTTTTCTCTGTTGGGGTCTTTGCCTGCCGCAATGAGTTCGGCATTAATGAGATGATTGGTGCGATTGTGATACCAGGAGGATTCGGATTCTAAGACAGTATCATTGGGGTCATAGATGACTTGTTTCCATGAGTCAAATTCAGTGCGGGATAACGTGCCATCGGGCATTTTGGTTTTGATGAGCCGCCCCATCGCATCGTAATACATGATGGGGGTGACACCGGTTTCAACCAGTTCTTTCAGGTCTTCAAACTGATGAGTTACGGAAAAATAAGGCTCATACTGTTTAACTGCATTGCCTTTGTTATTGAGTATGGTTCTGCCATTGCCGACCCAGCGCAGTTGTTTAGGATTGAGTGTGGCAGTATTAATGTCGGCAATGGTGTACGTATTATTTGGATTGACGATGACTTTCTTTGCGAGACCCGGTTCAGCCTGCGCCTTTTTCATCACGACTTGCCCAAGGCCATTGGAATATTCAAAGGCAAGCTGTATGGGTGAGTTGTTATTTTTCTGAAAATGCTCCTCCCTGACAATGGAAGCGACGACTACCGGTTTACCAGAATTTTTATATTCATCTAAATCATAGACAAATCGGGCGGTGGCGTGCTGTAGCAGATTTCTACCACGCGTAACCAATACATCGGAAGCCGGTGCATGAAAAAAGTCACTGACCAATGTATCTTCTGTAACAGAAGAAAATTCATTCAAACCTATGAGATCATCGGCTTCACTTCCTTTGCCAAATAACGACAAAGCTTTTACCAAACCCAGCTCATCCACCATGACTTCTGAAAAATTGCCATTAGCATCTTTCATTCTTTTCGGTGCAAGGGTACGGAAATTGAAACTTTCAACCTTTTGTTTATTGCCTAAAGCATCTTCCGTTTCTTCAATGAACAAGAAATAGTTGCTGTAGTACTTTACTTTCGTTTTAGCACCGTAAGGGTTGGTATAGGAAATGGGAACATAGAAACGGTTTTGAGCATTAGCTACGGTTTCTATTCCTCCAATAAATTGAGTGGTCCCCGAACGAATCCACCAGTTATCGTCGCTCTCGCTATGGGTGAATTTCCCTTCCAGCATCAGCGCGGCATTGACCTTTGTACCAAAAATATCGGTGATAAGAGTTGGTGTATAAGCTAGTTGGTAGCTTTCAAAAAACACTGCCATTGATTGCAATTGATGCAACAGCAAAGGATCTTTTAGATTGTTACTGCGGTACAGGGTACGAATGTGTTCGATTAATCTTTTTTGCGAAGTTCCGGGCGCAGGATTAGTATCAATTTGATGATAATTGACTTCTCGAGCAGCCGTAAGAATATTGTCAAAATTACTTAATGTATATAGTGGCTTGGATTTACTCACGCCCTTCAATTCGTAAGTTTTTACTTCTGATGGAAGCCTTAAGCGGTATGAATCGGCTGCATTGATGTCATTGGTAAAGCGGTTTTGTGAATAAATAATATGTATTTTGTGTTGTGCTTCTTGTGTTTCTGATGGTAAAGAAATATCCGCTGCTAGTCTTGGATATACCACCGAGGCAGATTCCAATACATTGCCGTATTCATCTAGCTTTATATTTAACGTATGAGCAATGCGTGGGTCTTCCGTGTTACGCTCATAATTATAGGTGATGGCCTCACTTTCTTTTACCGCGAAAATGGCGTATTTGTTTTGGCCCTTGGGTTGCAATACTTCAATAACGCAATTGTGCGTAGCAACAGAATAGGGCGTTAGTTCCTTCTGGCGTTGTTCTGGTGTTGCACCAACAAGCGGCGCATCTTTGGCGAATACTTCAGAACGCAACCCCATACCCTTACAAGCACGCAAGGCTTGTTGCCATTCCTCGAAACTGAGATGATCAATTAACGATGCATCTATTCCTGGTGCTGTAATCAATCGGGCATCGGGCAATGGTGTTTCAGGATTAACTACTGTAAAACCCTGTCGGCTCATTTCCTCATACCAGTATTCATGGGCGAATTGATTGAGTATTTTTTCCCGGCTCAAAAATGCACCGGTATGAAACCATGATCTGGTTACGACAGGTTCCTGATGCAACGTTTTATCAGTAATATTCGTTGCATCGCCTTTTACCCAATGATCAAAATGTTCACTATCAGTTTGTTCCACCATGCCGAAACCTCTGAATTCCCGTTCAGCATGGTCGTAATAGCCATGATGGTATTTATAGGAACTGACAAAGCGATAGCCGGATATCTTATCCCGAGTTTCTGTTTTGGAGATGCAATGCACAGGAAAATGCAGTTTGGTAATCCAGGGTTTACCGGCAAGCTTGTCGGCAACATAAAACTTGGTTGAAGGTGTGTATTCCAGCGAGACTTCTTTACCCAAATTGTTTTTGTAAAAGACCATGATGTGTGGTTTTTTACTGTTCATCAGGTCGATATATTTCAATGGCGACTGAGCATTTTTTGCCAAGCTGCTTGACCAGACAATACAGGCAACTCCATTACCGAGCAGATCGGTAACGGTAATTTTCGCTTGATTGTGAATTTCCGGAAAACTATCTATTTCAAACGGCTTGTCACTGAATGCGTTACCACTCAAATTCATCCAGCAACTGAACTTATTTTTTCCTAAGTAAATGACATCGGTCGTGCCGGAGCCGTCGATATCCGCCAGGCGTAAATAGGCAGGATTGAAAGCATCGGGCGCATCAAATACCGGCGCATGATCCATTGCCACCTTCGACCCAAATCTTCCATAGCCCAGATTCGGCCAGTAGCATACTTCACCATTCCGAATCCGGACGATGTCGGTCAATCCATCACCAGACATATCAGCCAAAAAGATGGTTTGTTTACTATCCGCAAAAACGATGTGCGGACCTGCTTCTTCATCAATTGACTTTGTTGTTCTTAAAGCGGCTTTAAATCCTTTCCTTCCGAAAGATTCATACCAAGTAAAAACTTGATCTTCAGTAATTAAAACTTCAGGTTTACCATCGCCATTAAGATCAAGCATGCGGGTATTTGCATCACCCATATTGATATTGGGCAAGCATTCAAATGACCGAAAAACTTGCCACTCTTCGTCATCATTTAATTCGAAATAACCCTTTGGTTGGCTATTTAGGTTAACCAGTTGTTTGCCACCGTCTGCATCCAAATCCATTAACTGCAAATGCGAGCCGAGTCCTACAAAAGAAGGTTTGGGAGAAACTAACTTAGCTCGTTCAAACTGACCATTGCCTAAGTTGTATTTGTAATACCAACCACCACTTTGTTCGGTCAGGATGCCTGAGAGCCCCTCATTGAATAAATCCGTAAATTGATAGTCAGCTTCGTCTAACCCAATCGGATCATGCACCAAATCCTCAGACGAAATGGTCTTAACTTCTTTATTCCAAGTGTGATGTTGATATTCAAATTCATTTGCTGGAAGATTCTTTGAGGTATAAGTGCCATTTGGTTTTTTGATATACCCGAATGGAGTCATGGATTTTAGGAAAGTAAAATCTTGTTGCTGAGAAGTGTCGTATTCAAAATTCAGGGATTTTACTAATGCCGAACCACCCGGTAATTCACTAAAAAAATGAAATAGCAATACGCGACTACAAAGGCGAGTGGTTCTTATTTCAAAACCGGATTTATAGTCCGAGAAGGCATCTGGTCTAAACTGCCAGTCAGCTATCTTGGCATAGGGTGCATTGGTATCGTATTCGCCATAATCGAATAGGGTCTGAAACATATAATCAGTCTCAGCAGGATAGGGGTCATTGAATTTCTTGTAAGGTGTTTTATTACCATAGAGTACCTTTTCCAAATAAAGGTTGGTATAGGTAATACTACCGTTCTTAATGCGATTTTTATGGTGTAGCCGCTTATCATTAAATCCCTTATCATCTTCTTTCTTATAGAGATAATGAGTGCAGTTGCCTTTATCATCAAAAACAAATTCTGGTAACCACTCATAAATTCTACTGCTATCTGCTGGGTCAACAATGACGGAATTAGCACTCCAGCCAAACAATGTAGTGATATTCTCTCTGGTAATCACTCGCCATTTGATGATGCCGCTTGTTTTATTCTGCCATCTCTCAATCCGAGCAAATAATCCTTCAATGCGAGGTCTATAGAATCGAATAACAAACTGACCATCCGCTGAATCATTTTCTTTGATGATATAGCTCTGCTGCGCATCCTTGCTAAAGCTGCCATCCGATTCTTTTTTGAATTCCGGGACAAGGTCTTCCGCTTCTGAGAAAAGAAAAATATCCGAATCTATATGATCGTAATACTGGGGAAGTTTTTTATCGGTCTTGCGCTTGATTGAAGATAAACCAAGTCCCCACCCGAGCCCGAAAACACCATTACCTCCTCCCGAACTATAGGATAAATTGAGAGTTGGTGAAGCACCTCGAGCTGGAGATACAGGTAAAGGAATAGAAAAAGAGGCTGTGCCATTTACAGCGTTAACAGAAAACTTTTCATCAATGCCTTTGATAGCACCCCCACCTTTGGGCAATGCAATTGATGGAATCTCAATTGCATTGGATTTAGTTTTACCCCCATCCGTTTTGAGGATTTCAGGAGATAATTTTTTCTTTTCCGGTTCACTTTTCATAGAAATTAGCTGTTGAAATAGAGATTTAAGTTATCAAAAATTTCTCTGCTACTTTGCTACTATTTCGATAGTAGCATGATACTGAATTAGATTTTATTGTTAAGTGATAAAAATCACACTTGCAACGTGGAATTAATAACTATGTCAATTTGATCAATTGCGCTAACTGATGTACGTTGTCAAAAATGGAATCCATTGATTAAGCAGCAAGTAGATTTGAGGTATGCTGATTTTCAAGAAGTCCGAAGTTTCATAAAATGAAGACATGAAATGGAGGATGAAAATGGAATTACCCCGCACACAATATAGTCAGGAATTTCGGAAGGAATCAGTTAAGTTTTTCAAAGAAAGCGGATTGACTCTGGTTGAAGCAGCAAAACGGCTGTCGTTACCCCAAGGGACACTAAAGAATTGGGTTTATGCTGACAAACGAGGAGAACTCGCTGCAGTAGGCAAGTATCAGAAGCCGTTGACTGAACTTGAGTTAGAGCTATCCAGAGTTAAACGTGAATTAGCAGAAGTGAAGATGGAGCGTGATTTTATAAAAAAGTGTGCGACGTATTTCGCCAAGGAGTCACAGTGAGATACGGTCTGATTGAGTCGATGCGACGAAGCTATTCGGTTGGGCTCATGTGTCGAGTATTGAATGTTTCCGAGAGCGGCTTTCATGCTCAAAGAACGCGCCCGCTTTGTAAACGTAAGCGGGAGAATAGAAGGCTGGAAATAGAAATACTGGCCGCACACCAACGTACACGAGAGACCTACAGTGCAAAGCGCTTGCATCATGATTGGCGGATCACGGAGTACAAGCCACACCATACCGCGTTCGAACAGTGCGCAGGAAATTGGGTTTGCGTTGTAAGCAAAAGCTAAAATTCAAGGTGACGACCGATTCTAAACATAATTTACCGGTTGCGCCCAATATTCTGAACCGGGAATTTTCTGTTAATGCACCTGGTATTGTGTGGGTCAGTGACATCACTTATATTCCTACGGATGAGGGCTGGTTGTACTTGGCTGGAATAAAAGATCTATTTAATGGCGAACTGGTGGGCTATGCCATGAATGAGAAAATGACAAAGAGCCTGGTTATACAGGCATTATTTCGCGCAACGACAAGTAAACATCCGGATAAGGGGCTCATTGCTCATACAGATCAAAGTAGTCAATACTGTGCACACGATTACCGGAATTTATTGCAACAATTTGGCATGATCGCCTCCATGAGCCGCAAGGGGGACTGCTATGATAATGCGCCGATGGAAAGCTTCTGGGGGGATACTTAAAACCGAACTGGTGCACAATCGGAGATTCATAACACGGCAACAAGCCATTCAGGAAATTACCGAATATATCGAAATATTCTATAACCGACAGCGCAAGCAAGAAAAATTAGGTTATTTATCGCCGGCACAATTTTCGCAGCAGTACTATGCAAATCTACTCGCTGCTTAAACCTATGGACTCCATTTTTGACAACATATCTCACTTACAGAGTAGTTTGGCACAGTCAATTCCGCATCTTATTTCGTTCTCGCATAACGATGTTCCTTTGATAACTACCATTAACACAAAATACCTAAGATCATTCTTCCCAAGGATTGATGACGGGCACTCCGGCAGCGACAAAAGGCGCAGTATCTCGCGTCGCTATGGTGAATCCATGCACGACCGCGATTGCAGCAATCTGACCGTCTGCCACAGAGATGAAGCGACCATTAGTCCTAGCTCGACTAACCATAGGGGCATATGCTATCGCAGCCTGTTGATTGAATGATAGTATGCGCGACCCCAAAAGCCTCTCGATCAATTTCCTCAATGCGGTATCAAGTCCTTCTTTACGTTTACCATCTAGGTAGGATTTCAATGCCGACCAGCAATTCGGAAAGGCTTGTTGCTGTCAGATACAGTGTCTCGGCCGTCTCCCGATCACGCCAAGCTTGTACGGCAGGATTGCCGTTAGGTTTCATCGGTTCAGATATGACATTCGTATCCAGGACGATCATTCGAACACTGCCGACTCAGTCGGCATTTGATCACGAATGTCATTAAAATCAAGCCCCCCAAAGCATTGCCCAAAAGCAGCGAGTTCTGATCCAATTTTGACTCGCGCCTTAGGACGCACCGCCTCTTCCAGAATTTCTCGGATTTCAGCTTCGGTACTACGTCCATGCTGAGCGGCGCGCAGCTTAAGCGCGCGATGCGTTTCTTCGGGCAAATTGCGAACAGTAACAACAGACATTTGACTTCACTCCTTACTATGTGAAATCAATGATAGCATATATTTACAAATGACATCAATTCTTGATATGTGCTGTCAGAAATAGTGTTATCAACGCCAAAGTTACAATCAGGTGTGGCTGAAGCACAGTGCGCGGCTTCGAAATGTAGAAGGTAATGTTTATATCAAACCAGAGCGCCTACTATTGCTGATACTCATAATTATATTGCTTACTATAACACTCAGCGTATTCAAACAACGATTGGCAATCGTGACACCGGTAGAATTTGAAAAGGACTTATTGCTCCGGAACGAATTATTCATGATTTTGTGTGTTTTTGTGTTTTTGTGTTTTCTATACACATACAGAACAAGTACTTACCTGCAGAAAGATTCATGGACAAATCGTTCCGGATCTATAATAATGTATCCGGTAACAATATTGCCAACAAATCTCATTTCACTTATAAACCTATTCATTCTTTTTAGTTGGCACAATCAAATCATAGGCCAATCCACTTTCCCCTTCACTGCAAAGCAGCCGTTGGTGAACTTCCGCTACCAGCCTTCTCCGCTCGTTGGTCCTGCGCGGGTGCTCTCCTTTCACTGGCCAGAACAGGTTGGCCATAGACAGGAGCAGCACCGCGCCCAACACATCGGACTGCTTAGGGGCGCTTCAACGGTAGGGCATGGAGACCTTCTTTCCGTTTCGGCGTACACAGACAGCGGCGCAGGGCCGTGGTGTCTATGCTCATCTTCTTCATGGTGTCAAAGTCGAGCCCGCCAGATTTCTCGAAGCATTTTAGCAGCCCGCAGAGTGCATCTAGAGTGCTGGGGCCGGGCAACGGATCGTCCCCCTTGCGCCAGACAACGGCTGAGCGCAGAGCCTCACGGGTCCAGGCCGAGCCGCGTGCGTTTCGACCTTTTGCGAGGAAGCGAAGACGGTACGCGCCGGGCAGAGCAGCAACCATACTGGCTACGAACTCGCCATCTGCTTGCTCTGTCAGGTGTAGATCAAAGCGCGCTCCAGAAGGGGGCGTGACCTCAACTACAACATTGGCGCCCCTTGATGGAGGCATACCGTACTCGGTGATGATGGCCCCGATCCGTACATTTGATCCAGGAATCAGACTGGATTGCAGAACACTTGGCGCCATTCGCAGCACTGAACGCGCTTGCGCGACAAAGCTGTAGCGCAGCCCATGAGCCAAAGATCGGATCTGTTCTGCAGTCAGATTTCCGTCCCCGGCTTGGGTCGCGGCCGTCCCTCTTTTCAGCTTTTCTACGTAGCGACCCCAACCCTTTTCGTCGAGTTCGATGACTGCATGCCAAGGCCGTGAGGAATTTTGTTCGCCCACAGCGGACACCGGCAGGCTGAGCCGATAAAAGGCAAGTTGGCGATCAACTACATAGCGAGAAACTGGCTCTCCAGCGAGCATAGGCGGCGTGATCACTTGGCCATCTGGCGTTTCCAACCAATAGCGGACAATGCCTGGCTCTGGCGTGTGCAACACCGCATCCACTTGCCATTCGGTTTCATTGACGTGGATGGGTATTCGGACCTTTTCTCCAGGCTGCAGCCAACCATCGGGATCGACCACGATCTCGAGGTTTGACACACCCGCCAAAATTTGCTGGTAGTACTTGGCTAGCAAGAAATAATCATCCGAAGTCATTGCACCGGTCATGAGCAGGTAACCTTCGCGATCGCCAGTCAGGGTAGCGAGGGCTGCCGGCTGAATGTTCTCGACTGTTCCGAGGCCGATCGCAAAGACTTGGCCATCAATGCTGCCTGCAGGCAGTTCGGACAAATACAGACTCTCAGTCTCTCGGCCATCGGTCAGCACCACCATCGCCTTGACCGCATAACTTGCGGGAGCTGCATCCAGCAAGTCCTGCGCAGCTAACACGCCGTCACCGATCGCTGTCCATCCGCCAGGGTCTGTAACGTGGCCAGATATGTGGGACTGCAGCGCGATGCGACCCGCGCCAAAGACCTCAATACCGGCATCTTGGATCGCCATGGCTCCGGCAATGTCGGCATCGGTGTCCCAAGATACCGCCCCAAGACCCGTATCCTCTTGCGCAAGGGACGCCACCACGACGGCGCTATCGCGCAAGACATTTATCTTCAAACGCCCGTCCCCTGCGGGGTCATCCATGCTGCCCGAGCTATCCATGGACAAAACAAGGGCCGCGCGAGGGCGTTCGATAACGTTGGCGCTGATCGGGATGGTCCAGGTTTCGCCTGTTTCGTCGCACGATACATCGACGCTGCCCGACGCTATGTCGTTCGCAACCGTTGCGGTGTATCGCAACCAGATGCGCGCCGTCGTGGCAACGCAGTCGAAACGCCCAATATGACTTGCACTGTCCACCGAATGCAGGACGAAACTATTGGCAGGACCAACCGTAGTTGTCGGTCCGCTGGTAACGCGGAACGTATGGTTTCTAGTGCTTTGGACCCTGAATGAGACGGCGCGCAAGGTGGGCTCACCTTCAGGTACATCTATGAAGGCGACCGTCGGGGTGAGAAGCTCGATCACGGTCCGCGCAACACAAACGGCTTTCTCGGCATCGACTCTGCCAAAGCCATACCAATTGCTGTAATCCGCTGCGCCATCGCCGTCGGTGTCACGCCACTCGCCGTCCGGGTCAGTGTTGTTGAAATCGATCTTGACTGCGGTCCTTTGCAGAATCGTTCGCACCTCTTCCCATGTCAGGCTCGGGTCCATGCTGCGGACAAGCGCGGCTATCCCCGCCGTGAAAGGGGTGGCTGAAGAGGTCCCGCCAAAACCGTCGGTGTAGTCCATGCCGCCGCCGGTGTGACCTGCTATGTTGCCTCCGCCGGGAAGGGCCGTTGTGGTGATCTCGCGAAGTCCGACCGCGGCGTCGCTGCTCGGCGCGCAAAGGTCGATGCCATCTCCAAAGTTCGAGTAACTTGCCTTCACATCCGTCTCGGTGGAGGCGGCGACACCAATGGTGCGCGGATGATTTGCCCAAGGACGCAGCGCGGCAAACTCCATGTCAGCGTTGCCAGCGGAGAAACACAGCACAGTGCCCACGCCACCCAAGGCGTTGTCTGTGATGTCTTCAAAGGTGGCAGTCATCAGCGCCGAAACCGGAAAGACTGCCGGGTTGAGGCCCCCATGACTGTTCGTGATCACATCTGCGCCACGTGCCAAAGCAGGTGGCCAATCTGGATCTGTCGAAGCGTGTGGGCGCCCCGAAGTCCAGAGATACATATCCGAGAAGACCGTTTCAGGTCCACCAACCGGGGCCTGGATGGCGACCAGACGGCAGTTTGGCGCGCCGCCCGCCACCCCTTCTTCTTCACCCGCAACAGGCGATGCGTTGAGCGCTGTAGCGACTGCCACGCCCGCGCACTGAATACCGTGATCGCCGTCCGGAGAATCATTGTTGGATTCCATGTCGGCGAAATTGAAGAAGGTGACGACCTTGGACTGTCCGTTAGACACGCTGCCCTGGAACTCGGGATGGTCTGAGGTCACATTGCCCGCCGCGTCAGTCACTGACTGGACGCCTGAGTCGACAACCGCCACGATAACCTCGGCGCTGCCAAAACTTCTGTCAGCAGCCGATCCCAGAATCGTTCCTGGCGGATTGGCATCTCGCAAGTTTTGCCAAGCCTGCGGAAGCCGGGAAAGCGTAAGGTGCCATTGCTCGTCAACAAGTTCGTCGGTTGGCGTGACCGCGTCGTAGTCCAAGCTATAGGCCAGTTCGGGTTCGGCCGACAGAACGCCAGAGGTCTGAGACAGGGCCTCGCAAGCGGACAACAGTGTTTCGAGATCAGGCTCCTCCATCGTCATGACAAAGAACCCTTTCAAGGTGAGCTTGCGCTGGACGGACATGCCGTGAGTCTTGGCGAGTTCTTCGGCGGAACCTTCTTCTGACGGTGCCAGTTGGACGATCACGCTGCCGGTGAAGTAGGCCATGCTTTGCGGTGTGTCATACGCGACGGGTCCGGCGGCCAAGACTTCTTTCCGACCTCGCAACTCGCGCACAACTGCCGCGGTGCGCCCTTTCTCACTTTGGATGCGCATCATTCGTGGCGCCAACATCTCGAAGCCCTTGACCGCACTATTCAGCTTGGCACCAATTTTTGACACCGCATCAGCTTGATCGCGGGATGCCTTTCGAAGGGTTACGCCAACAAGCTCATTCGGCGGATCAAACGGCACACGGGCACCACTGCGCCGGTAGAAGAGTTGGCCGACACGTCCAAGAATGACTACGGCATCGTTGCGACCTCGGACGATGTCAATATCGCGAATTTCTTCCTGTAGACCCTCTGCGAAAACACGGACGCGAACCGTGCCGAGCTTCAGGCCTTTGGCCTCATAGTGACCGGATTTAGGTGACGGTTCGATCTTTTGACCGTTGACTTCGACATTGGCGTTTAAGCAATGCGCGCGCACTTCGTCGAAAACGCGAACGGTCAAGCTGTTGGTTGATGACATTTAGGTTCTCCTAAAATGTGAACGTGGCGGTTACGTTTGCTGGAGGTATAGGAAAAATAAACCACCTTTTCCATGGAACAACAAGCGAACAAACTATTCCAAAAACAAACGAATAGTTTCGATGATTTTATAAAGCTAGGATTTTATTATCTGTGATAAAACTCACAGTGAATATCAAATTTAAAGAACTATTAATTTTTCATACCAACGAGCTGGTACGTCTACTTTATATCAACACCGATATCTCTGATATTTCTATATTTTGGGTTTGTAGGTAGGTAAAACAGCAATAATGGGCTAAAGAAATCTAGTCCATTATTACGGTTCTCGGGATACGCTTTCCGTTGGATGACAATTTCATTCTAGTCATTTGACGGCTTGATTCTGGAGACCAGCTGACGTGTATAGGCCTTTCTGAATCAGAAAAATATATTCTGTCAAAGTTTGTGTTTTTACATACCCATGCTACGACTTCTTCCATATCTTCGTTTTCAATCAGTAGTGTCCGGCAATTTAGTTGAATAGATTCAGTTGGTTGTTGTTATGGTGAGTGATCATTTGCATCTCAGTATTTTTAAGTAATTGATCTAGGTTAGTTTTCTCGAAAAGAGTTAGGCTCAGGATTTGTAGGATTGTGTAAAGTGAAGTCTCGGTATTGAGTCGCTTTTTTACGATGGCAACCAAGACATAAACCGAGATGGCAATCCATATCTGTGTCTTGACTGCGTTTTCAGTGGTTCCGTAGAATTGCTTGATACGAAGATGTTGTTTGATCCACTTGAAGAATAGTTCGATCTGCCAGCGACAACGATAAAGCTGAGCGATGGTCAGTGCAGGTAAATCGAAGTTGTTGGTTAGAAATACCAGATGCTTGTCGTGTTCGGCATCATAGAACTTAATACGTCGTAGGTGCTGCGGGTAATCCTTGCTGGCCTTCGTAGCGGTCAATGCAATGGTCTGATCGCATCGCAGTCCCGTGGATTTGTCCACTGAGTGAGAGTAGACACGGCGAAAAAGGAGACTGGATTTAGCGCGCGTTACAAAAAATGCTTGTGCTTGATGCATAGTGAACCAGCGAGCAAAGTCGGTAAAGCCCCGATCCATGATGTAAAAGCTGCCAGCTTCGGGGATCAGGAAATCGAGCACATTGACTTCGTGCATCTTGCCGTCGCTGATATGGATGAACGTTGGAATGTTGCCGCGTAGATCAAGCAGTGTATGCATCTTGACGGCAGCTTTGGTCTGACGAAAGCGCGCCCATGGAAAGACGCTCAAACACAGATCGATGGTCGTGGTATCGAGTGCATAGACTGTCTGTTCCAACTCCACCGCTAAGCTATCGCTGGAGTAAAGCTTTCTGGCGATCTGGATCAAGCTCATCGCGAAATCCATGTAGATGCGACAATCGCGCTGCTCGTTGGCATCGGCCAACGTACTCTTGGCGATGTTGCCTCGTATGCCCAAGTGATAAAGCTTAGCTTGGTGAGCGCGCAGACAGGTTTCGATGTTGCGCAGACTCTCGCGGTAAGTCAGCTGCGCGAAAGCCATGCAAAGAAATTGATCGAGATGCGAAAGAGTCTTGGTGGGATATTTGGAAGGGTAACGCTGTACACAGCGGCGGAATGTGTGAAGGGGCAAGTAATCCATGAGTTGTGCGAATACCAATTTGCCTGAATGCATGATAAGAAGCCACGTAGGGAAACCTCCAGTTTCGCAAAAAATTCACTTTCAAATCGGTGACACCCCCAAACATACCATTTCATTCTACAGATCAATCTGTTATACAATCATCTTGGGTAAATTGCCGGACACTACTGATCGCATACCTGCAATACTGCGCAGACGATGCTGGGTTGCTGTGAACCAAAAAGAAAACGAATGGATCCGTCAGGCCCCGAAACCGGCTTTGTGCCGGTGGGATTGACTGCCTGCCATTTCTTAGCCAGATCAATAGCAGCACGTTCCTGTGGGGTTAGTTGCGGGTTCTTATTGGCGAAATACGCTTCTGACAATCCGTTGGCATAGCTTGGGGCAACGAATCCGATGGACAAAATCAATGTGCTCAGGATACTTAAAGCGAATAACGGTTTCATGATGAGTGACCCCTTTATGTTTGTTTCGACCAGGAGAAATCCTGGATATAAATACCCAGCGGGTTATTTCTAATCTGTTCTTCCGTCGTGCTTTGCGTGATCGGTTTGTTATAGATTCTTAGCAAAGCACGCATCTTGAAAGGCGGCTCGTTTAAGTGTCCCTGCCGGTCATAGACCTTTTCCAACCAATCCACCTACCAGGTCTCCGGTGATTGGGGAATCACTGATATGATTTCAACATTCACCGTTTGTGTTTCAGCCCGTTTGAAGGGACTGCTGGCTTCACTGCTATTGAACCATTCGTTGGCTTTTGCCGTGGCGGGATCGTTATTGGACAGCATGGCATACGCACGAAAGATGGCTTTACGCTGCAAAGCGATATCCGGTGTTACCATGCGCAAATCATTGATGAATGCTGCCACGGACGCATGCACTACGCGCTGATCGGCCACAGCAGCGATATCCGCACGCGAAACCGCGATGGCTTCACCCAGTTTATTGACCTGCACGACATAGGGAATGAATTTGGACTGGCTGCCGATGACAATCACACCCCCCACTCCTGCCAGCGCAATCAACAAACAAAGTAACGCCAGCATTTGCCACATAGTGCGCGAAGCAATTACTTCCCGCATATGGTCATTCCAGGTACGCCGTGCTGACAAGTAGGGGTTTTCATTTTCACCGCAGCGGCGACCGCCTTCCATCACATCGTCATTGACACGCACAGTTTCATCCGCACCCGGCTTTAACTTGAATAGCTCGTTGATTATATTCATGCGGCAACTCCATAATCAGATAACGTTAACCCTTTGATCGCCAGCCATTCGTTAACCCAACGGTCGCCATACTTGTCACACAGGTTTTTAATCGTGGCGATTGATTCCTTATCCGTAGATCCTATAAGCGCAAGTGCCAATGGGCCAAGCGCCAAGTCGTAGAGCCGTCGACCATTCTCGGACACCGTGTAATATTGCTGTTTGGGAATGGCAGAAGCCAGGATTTCAGTCTGGCGTGAATTGAGGCCCATGCGCCGATACAATGCTGATGCCTCTTCATCACGCGCAAATACGTTGGGTAGAAATATCTTGGTGGCGGTAGATTCAACAATTACATCGAGAATCCCGCTGTTGGCCGCATCAGTCAGACTTTGTGTTGCCATCAATACTAAGCAGTTATTCTTACGCATAACCTTGAGCCATTCGCGGATCTTGGCGCGAAACACCGGATGACCCAACATCAACCAGGCTTCGTCCAAAATGATGGCGGAAGGTTGCCCATGCAGACTGCGCTCAATGCGACGAAACAGATACAACAACGTCGGCAGTGCGTATTTATCACCGAGATTCATCAGTTCCTCGATCTCGAATGTGGTGAAGGTCGACAGATTCAATCCATCGGCTTCAGCATCGAGTAAGTGCCCCATCATGCCTTCGATGGTGTATTGCCGAAGACACTCGCGAATAGTTTCATCTTGGATCGTCACCAAAAAATCCGATAAGGTTTTTGAGCCGCTTTGATGCATGTTAGTAATGGCCTGGCTGATTTCGTTACGCTGTAACGGGGTGACGGTGATGCCGTTCAGTTCTACCATCAAACAAATCCATTCCAGCGCCCAGGCACGATCTCCCTTGGTCTGCAAGAACTGTAGTGGACAGAAAGACAGTGATTCATCATCGCCTGCTACCGTGAAATGCTGACCACCTACCGCTTTGGTCAACGGATACATCGATAGTCCCTTATCAAAGCAATAAATCGACATACCCTGATAACGCCGCAATTGTGCGGCAATCAGTGCCAAGTGCGTGGATTTACCGGCGCCGGTCGGTCCGAACATGAAAGTGTGACCTAAATCGCGCACATGCAGATTCAGCCGAAAAGGGGTAGCGCCCTGAGTGACACAGTGCATCAACGGCGGTGAATTGGGGGGATACATCGGACAGGGTGCTATGGGTTTGCCTGTCCAGATGGTATTGACCGGCAATAAATCCGACAAATTCATGGTATTGATGAGGGGTCTGCGCACATTTTCAACACCGTGGCCGGGCAGACTGCCCAGATAGGCATCCATCGTGTTGATGGTTTCCACCCGCGCAGCAAATCCCAGATGATTGATGGCTTTCTCTACCTTTCGCCCGGCTTCTTCCAATGCTGCCCGGTCTTCCATCATCAGCACCACCACGCTGGTATAGTACCCTTGGCCGACAAAACCGCTGTTGGTCTCTGCAATCGCTGACTGCGCATCTTCAGTCATATTCAGCGCATCTTCATCAATGTTGCTGCTTTGCAAATTAAACACCTGGTCAAAGAATCCACGAATTTTTTGTTTCCAGCGTCTGCGGAATTTTTCCAGATGATTGACTGCTTCATGCGTATCCATAAAGATAAACCGCGATGACCAACGATACACACCCGGCAATTCTGACAATAGATTTAACATGCCGGGGGAGGATTCGAGCGGAAAACCTTCAATCGAGACAACCTGAACAAAATTGCGGCCAATCTTAGGCACCACTCCACCCCACATTTCTTGGCCACCGAGCAAGGTATCCAGATACATCGGATTAGCCGGTAGCACCATCGGATGATCCAGGCCGGTCACGCATAATTGCAGCCACTGTAAGAAATCATCCTGCGTGATGGTTGTACCGTCTTCATCGACCAGTTTGCGGCTTTTTAAGCGCGACAAGTGAAACACGCTGGATAATCGGGATTCAAAGTTGGCACATTCGCGCTGGAAATATTCCAGCAATCCTTGAGTACGAGCCTTCTGGTCGGGTGCCTGGGTATCGTCATCAAACATCAGTTCAACGAACTTGCGCTGTGCCAGCATCGGCGGCAAATAGGTCAGTGACACAACAAAGCAACTCTCGTACATTGTGCCGATACGCTCGAATAGATTGCGCCGCTCCTGGTCAATGGCAGCGGTCACAGGATCGGGATAATTGGAGTGCGCTTTATCTGAATAACCTTGCGCAGGTTTGCGGATGGCATCGACATGAATCATCCAACCATTGCCCAAACGTGATAATGCTTGGTTAATGCGAAATGACACGCGCTCACGCTCAATCTCGGTACTACTGGCCGTATCATCGCCACAAAATACCCAGGCGGCCATCAATGAACCGTTCTTGCCGACAATTACGCCATCCTCCACCACGGCTGCATACACCAGCAGATCGGCAAAACCCATTTCTTTGGATCGATGTTGATCCAGTCTTAATTCTTTGCCCGTATCACGGATACGGATAAACAGTATCAAGAGCAGCGCAGCTCCAGAGATTGCGATAAGAATTGTGATGGCGGCAATCATAGATGCTGTTTTTCCTGTGTGAGCGTATTGTCATAGAAGGGTGTACTTCGCGCCGGATAGTATTTTCTGTATTGCATCTGGCGTAAGTAAACATGACGCAGTTGCGGATCATTTTTAGCCATCAGTCGTAGTGCAAACAGTGCAAAAATCCACAGTGCTATGCCAAAGAGCGTGGCCTTGAGTTCCATAGCCACAAAGATGGATGTCGCTGCAATCAGGATAGAGAACATAACCAGTTCCCGATCTCCCCCCATAAACAGGTTAGGACGGTTTCCAGATTGACGGATAGGTATGGTTCGAAGCGCCATGAGTTTGCCTCCTATTCCTGTGAATTTACGATTGATTCCTGGTCTTTGGGTATTTCACCCGGAATGACCGCGCCTTGAAACAAATTAGTCATGATGTTGTTGGCACCCACAAGTAATGCCATAACCAGCACAATAAAAATCAATGTGCGGAAAAATGCATTGAGTTCGCCACCAAAGATCAGGATGCCGCCTGCAACCACAATACCGACAATGGACAAGGTAAAAGCAACCGGACCGGTTACGGAGTTTCTGAGACTCACCAACCAGGTTTCATAGGGAAGTGCACCACCTGCGCCAACAGCGGCTTGTGCGTTATCAACAGATAACAACAGCGCAAACAAAAAAGCGATTGAGAAGAAACAAAAGAATGGAGAGATATCCTTGATATGAATCAGTTTCATAGACTGGCTCCTATGGATGATTTACAACTTTTTGATCTGGTAACTTCCTCTTTTAAAACCTTGCACTTCGATAATCTGCTGGATTTTCCTACCATGCGGTGTGCGCGTGATATGCACGACCATATCAACCGCCTCTGCGATTAATGGCATAATTTCTTTCGGTGCTGAAGGATTGCGTGAAATCAGGGATTCCAGGCGAGTCAGTCCTGACATCGCATCATTGGCGTGCAAAGTTGCAGCTCCACCCTCATGGCCGGTGTTCCAGGCATCGAGCAAATCCAGTGCTTCAGGGCCTCTAACTTCACCCACCAGAATGCGATCCGGGCGCATACGCAAGGTTGTTTTGAGTAATTGCGTCATGTCGACATTGAGTGTGGTGTGATACTGAACAAAATTCTGGGCAGCGCATTGAATCTCACCGGTATCCTCCAGGATAAAGATGCGCTCATCTGGATCACTCTGAACCATTTCATTGATAATGGCATTAATCAGGGTCGTTTTGCCTGATCCGGTGCCACCAATGACCAGAATGTTGCGGTGCTTGCGCACAGCCTCTTTAATGACACTACTGTGTTTTGGTGACAGCACGCTGGTTTCCACATATTGCTCGAGTGTGAAAATCTTGATGGCTTTTTTGCGGATGGCAAAAGTGGGCGCTGTAACAATGGGGGGTAATTGACCGGCAAAGCGTGAATTATCAAGTGGAAACTCACCTTCAATGATTGGATTGAATCGATTGATTTCCTTGCCATGAAATCCGGCAACGGTTTTGATGACAGCCTCAACCTGAGCAGCCTGGATATTTCCGATATGCTGTATCTTTTGACCCAGCTTCTCTTGCCAGATACGGCCATCGGCATTAACCATGATTTCAACCGTCTCAGGATCTTGCAGTGCGGACAGTATTTCCCGTGCATCGCGCTCCAGCTTGCTCTTGGCTCGATCCTTAACGGTTGTGATGTTAGGAAATTGATCTTGTAGTGTCATGCGAATACTCCAACAACTTACACACGACATTACAATATAACGTAATTATATTTTGCGCAATACCTTTTTACTGTTTTTCTACTGCTTTTTATTACTTTCTCTATTTCTTACTTTTTATTTTTTAATAAAAACGCTCTGTTCTTTTTATCCCATTGCTCGACTTGATAAGCCTCATATTCACTCAGCACGCCACCTTTCCAGACAAAGCCTTTAGGCAAATGCTTTAGTTTTCGATTGGTTAATGCTTCAAGATCAGCCGTGCTCATATCCGAACTATCCAATAGCATTGGCAGTGGGGTCTCGAGTGCTTCTGCGACGGCTTCTATAATCCTGAGTGATGGATTGGCTTTGTCATTGGTCAGATCAGTAAAAAAAGAAATGGAAACACCCGCCTTCTCTGCTAATTCCGACTTGGTCATATCCTTTTCATCAAGGATACGCAAAATATTTGTGATTAAGATTAAATTGTACATATAATAGCCCTGCCATTTTTAGGGTTTAAGCAGCTTAACTAATCAGCACCATTGTTTTTCAGCAGTTTTGCTGCTATTTTAATCTAAAATAAAAACACAAATTCATTAATTCAATGGAGGGCTAAAAAATAGTTCGTTATATACATAGTTTGTGGATAATTATTAATAATAGGATTAAAATGGAAATCAAATCAATAATTACTTACATCGTTGATTTTTATAAATATAATAAATATTGATAGTTACCTTAGAATGCTATGGATAGAGGGTAGATGAGTAACTAATAGAAAATCTTGAGAATCTAAAAACGTAAGCCGTTTTCTGATACGAGGATCAAGCATTCAATAATAAACTGATTAAGAAGGACAAAAACACCGAAGTGCAAAGATAATTTTTTTGCACAGTTTTATTTATTGATAATTGCATCCATAGTTTCTATCTTTCCACCGAGTATAACGAGCGCAAGTTAGGCTCAAGATAAAAATGATAGAAAAAAAAAAGGATAATAAAAAAGGGCTCGTTGCGCCTACCGGCGCGACAGAAATTGACATCACGCTGATCAGCGAAGATATCCATCAGCCCAGGAAGGAATTTAATAAGGAAACGTTACGAGAATTAACGGAGACGATTAAGTTACGTGGAGTAAAATCACCCATATCGGTGCGTCCCAATCCGAATAAACCGGGAACCTACATCATTAATCATGGGGCGAGACGCTATCGTGCCAGCATTAATGCCGGATTAACAAAGATTCCTGCATTCATTGATACCGATTACAGTGAAGCTGATCAAGTAATCGAGAATCTGCAAAGAGATGATTTAACCTCCAGAGAGATTGCTGACTTCATTGGGCGGCAACTGGCAGGCGGTAAAACCAAATCTGAAATTGCCAGGCTGATCGGCAAAACAAATCCTTATATCACCATGCACGCCACACTCCTTGATCTGCCTGACCCACTAGGAGAAGTGTACCGGACAGGCCGCTGCACCGATGTCACAGCACTCTATGATTTAACCAGACTGTATAAAGCCAATACAGAAGAAGTAATCACCTGGCTGGCACTCAGTACACAGGAAGAAATATCACGATTGGACGTATATCAATTCAGTCAATTCTTAAAGCTAAAAAAAACACCCTCATCTAATTCTGTGGATGATCATGTATCCAGTGCTGGAGGCAGATCCAATGCCACTCCAGATAGTAAGAACGATCAAAAACAAAGTGCCTCGCCTTCATTGCTGGACTCTATTTACAATCTGATTAAAAAAGACAAACGCAAGCCACAGGATTTAATGCGTGACCTATCTAACGATAACAAGGAATTTCTCCAAAGCAAAATAAAGAACTATTTTGAGCAAGGCAGAAATTGCCCAAATATCGTTCAGTTCACAATAAAAGCGTTGCAAGATGGCAGCTTCTCAACCAAGGGCAGCGGCGCACTGCAGTTGATCGCCTTTCTGCATGGCATAGAAAGATCAGAGCCTTTTGATCTCATGAAAATACTGGAAGAAATTGCCGGACAACAGGAAGCAGGATAATTTAATCTTGCCAGTAATCCTACTTACAACTAATTTGAAATGACGACACCCGCAAAACTACGAATGATTGTAATGAATGGACAAAAGATTCTACAAACTAAAAATAATAATGAATGGGAAACAATGGGTACCATCAAGAAGGCTGATGAAGGTATCAAACCGGGCGTCTACAATATTTATTTAGCTACAGCACCCGTTGATAAAAACCAGTATCAAGGACAAATTATTTATATTGATAAAGAGAATTCTGTTTTTTATCAACAGGTCAAGAAGGATTTTATTGTGCACCAATTAAATGCTATTGATGGTAAACCTGTTGCTGGGAAAGATGTGGCTATTACGTATGATGGAGAGAAAGCTACATTAACTCTAATAGATGCACTTAAGAATAAAAGAACTTTGAAAATATGACACTAGGTTACCGAAATAAGAATTTCGGCAAAAATACACACAAGTTTTAGGTGCCGCCCAATTTTTCCAATAAAACCATCATGTATCCATCTTTATTTTCAAATAATATTATAAGAAATTATATCAAGTTACATTATCGAACATAATAATGTTGCCAGCTTAGATCCAACAGCTCTTTACCTAGCAATTCGTACAATCATGGTTTCAGACAATACCGGAAAATTTGTTCACTCATCTCGTTATCTGCATATAGAGGCATTCGATTCACTTAGTCTAACGGATTTAGAATTAATAGCAGATGCAGAAAAACTTGCGCAAGTTACTAAAGGCATTAATTACAATGTGGTTCGAATCTCTGAAAATAAAGAATCCATTTCCTTTCTCCATTATCCTGGTTTTTTTGATCAACCTTTTCCCAAACTAAATGCAAGTTGGCGTGTTGAACTCCATGGATCTGGACGAATCCATAATCGTTCCTACGCTGATTCACTTAACCCACCCATCCTTCATCGTAAAGAACTTCTACTTCCACCTGATCATAAAGAAATTTCAAAATTTCAAGCACTGACCAGTACTGCTGAGACATTAGGACTTTTCGATGATCCTTCTAGAATTGGTTTTCACAATCAGTGGGAGAAATTGATCGCCGGAAGAGGCTATCGTTTGATAGATAATGAGTTTGTTCCTCTTGGCAACGACTTTTCAGAAATAGACGGCATTAGTGAAAGTTATACAGCCACTGTTGGTGAAGTGCAGAGACATTTGACAGCTCTTGTACGATATGGTTTTTCCGCTCCTATTCAAATGCTCGTAAGATTTGGTTTTCTTGATGGTTCACGTAGTGTTTTTGATTATGGCTGTGGTCGTGGAGATGATTTACGTGGTTTGCAAGAAAATGGTATTCGAGCAATAGGCTGGGATCCGCACTTTGCGCCAGAAAATCAAAAGAAATTATCTAATATTGTTAACCTAGGTTTTGTCATTAACGTCATTGAAGATATCAATGAACGTATTGAAGCACTTCAAGGAGCCTATTCCTTAGCTCAAGAATTACTTGTCGTATCGGTGATGTTAACAAACCAATACGCAGTTAAAGGTAAGCCGCTTTATGATGGAATTCTGACAACTCGCGGTACCTTTCAAAAATTTTATACACCAAGTGAACTAAAAATCTTTATCGAGCAAAATTTATATGAAGAATCAATCCCCGTAGCTCCGGGTATATTTTTCGTTTTTAAGGACAAAGATGCGGAACAACGTTTCTTGGTTGACAGAAGCCGTTCACGTTCTAATCTATTGCGTGCTGCTAGCCAGGTACAACGTGCATCAAAACAAAGTAAGATCGAGAAAGATCTCGCACGCTATATCGAACATCAGGCTCTGCTCGATTCGATTTGGCTTCAATGGTTAGAAAATGGACGTGAGCCGGAAAAAAGTGAAGTCATAAATTTACCTCAAGTACTTGGAGCTTTTGGCAGTTTACCTAGAGCACTTCGTTTCTTGCGAAGTCAAAAAAATGATGTCATCCTGGAAACTGCTGGCAGGCTCCGGCAGAATGATTTATTGGTTTATTTTGCGCTTGGAATGTTTGAAAAGCGTAAACCCTATCGTCATCTTGATCCTCAATTGCAACGCGACATTAAAGCTCACTTTGCTGATTATGGATCTGCCCAGCTAGAGGCAAG
This sequence comes from Nitrosomonas ureae, assembly GCF_001455205.1. Lineage (NCBI taxonomy): Bacteria > Pseudomonadati > Pseudomonadota > Betaproteobacteria > Nitrosomonadales > Nitrosomonadaceae > Nitrosomonas > Nitrosomonas ureae. The sequence continues at coordinate 1,692,729 of NZ_CP013341.1, read as the reverse complement.
GGAACTACTGTTTCAAATTTCGCAACCTGAACGCATCGACGCGGCCTGTCGTGACGCGGCATCAAAAGGTCTTGGTTGGTATATCGAAGGCGAGTCATTACAACTTCATTCAAGTCTTGTCGAGCGACTTACCCCCATTCTTCGTATATATGTTGGTTGTGGTGCAGCGTTATACGGTGATATTACATCTGCTGATCTAGTCAAAATTCACATACGATCAGGAAAACTTACCCTAATGCGGTTTGATGATTTCTATGGAAAACCACTTCCTAAAATGATACATCGTGTAAAAATATTATTTTATAAACAAGAGCTTCATTTTTTTGAATATGGAGAAGAATTTGAACCACCTTACCTTTATCTGAAATCACGATTTATGAATGAAGAAATGGATAGTTATGTAGAACAGATTGCATTTGATAATCAACTAGAAGCTTTGAATCTTTTTGATCTATCAGATTATGGACCAAATCCAACAGAATTCATTCATAGCCTTAGTCTTGCACGCTGGCAAGTCGATGGAATGCGTTTAATTCGGAGTCAATCTATTCCCGATCTTGACACTCCATGCGGCAAGTATTTTACTTATCGCGACTTTATTGTATGTGGCGAAACGCAAGCCAGAACAGGTCTTCCTAATTTACCGAAAGAAGCAGATACCCATACAGCCATATATGAACTTGCTACAAATATTCTTGATCCAGTTATAGATTATTTTGGAATGATTAAACTAACTTATGGTTTTTGCTCGGCAGAGCTTGCAAAAGAGATATCTGGAAGAATTTCGCCAAATCTAGATCAACATGCTGCTCATGAAAGAAAACGAAACGGTAAATTTATATGCGAACGATTAGGCGCCGCTTGTGATTTTATTATTGAAGACGAAGATATGGAAGAAGTCGTAGCGTGGGTATGTAAAAACACAAACTTTGACAGAATATATTTTTATGATTCAGAAAGGCCTATACACGTTAGCTGGTCTCCAGAATCAAGCCGTCAAATGACTAGAATGAAATTGTCATCCAACGGAAAGCGTATCCCGAGAACCGTGATAATGGACTAAATTTCTTTAGCCCATTATTGCTGTTTTACCTACCTACAAACCCAAAATATAGAAATATCAGAGATAGCAAAACTACATATAGGTGACTATTTTATTAGCTTAATTTGCACACTTTTAGTACCCTACTGGGCACATTTTTGCTCCACTATTTTATCTCTATAGATACGAATTAGATTTCTGGGAGAAGCATCTCATATGGACAAAGTTGGTCAACCTTCATTGTCTAAGCAGATCGCTTCAACCACCGAAACGATGTCATCGTCTGGCAAATATGGTGCTTGAGCAAAGATCAGTCCTTGCTCTCCATTCAATTTTGCAGCTAGGTGTCCTTTTCCTAACAACATCTCTGCTCCTGGACGATCCAGAGCAATGCGCGAAGTTGCTTCGCTGGACACTTTCAAAATCAACCGATTGCCCAAATTCTCACGTAATTGCATCGGCATCACGTCTTTATCCGGTCGTTGGGCAGCAAAGAAAAGGTGAATACCCGCCGCGCGAGCCTTCACGCCGAGGCGTTGTACTGCCGCACTGACCGTTCCCTTGTAACCGTCATCCAACATCCAGTCTGCGAACTCATCATGAACCAAGAATACCATCGGCATACGGTTTTCTGGCAATGACTTGGCGTTATAAGTTGACAAATCACGAGCTCTCGCAGCAGCAAAAGTCCTATAGCGCTCTTCCATTTCCTCAACCAACCCATTAAGTACTTCGACGGATCTTCCACGGGTGGTGATGATCGCTTCCCGTAAGTGTGGAAGAGTAGCCAAGCCAATGTAATCCACACCCATTTTTGGATCTATCAGGATAATATTAGCCAAACAGCTTGGATTTGTGGCAGCAATGTCTAGCAGTAATGCTTGAATCAACACCGATTTCCCACTGCCTGTTGATCCTGCAATCAAAGAATGTGGTTCGTGCTGAGATAAGCCGCCGAAGTCACTACCTAGGTTCAAATACAGTACGTTGCCAGTCAACTCTTGGAGACCAAGCACAAACGATGTATTGATCCCAGCAATATTTTGGTTCAGCTGACGCATCGCCCAGATGTCCCATAAAGAAACAGGTTGGCGCATTACGCCTGCGATTGAAACAATGATCTCGCCCGGTTTCGGTTGTACCGTTACCAATTGGATACTATGAGTAGTCAGTAACTGTGTTCGTTTCGCATCAATGTCTTCCACCCGAAGACGATCAGATCCTGAAAGACGGATCAAACAGCCGTTAGGGGTCAATCGAGTTCCGATGATGTTGGCCTGAAAACCATAGCTATTGAGCGCTTTTTTAAGATTGACCTTAACTTCATTAGCCCAGGTTTCCCGATCATCTGCCAGTTGGTCGCGTTGTGCCAAATGTTCGGCCACGAGACTCATCAGAGCCGTACCTTGGGTGAGCTTAGGTTTGATCGATTTAATTTCATCAAGAATGGTCGTGATGCTTGGTGCCACAACGGGCGTATCTAATGGGAAAGCTACTTCAGTTTGCAAGGTCGTTTGTGGCTCAACAGCACTAGTAATAGTGCTTACATCCGAGGGGATTTCGTTAGATAGATCTGATTCTGACTGCGTAAGTCGATCGATCATGTTAGTCCAGGTCACACGTTTCGCAAGTTGCTGAACGTGTATTTCATCCCATGGGGTACCTAGTCCGATAGCTTGGCGAACTACCAGTGAGTTTTCACGACGAGCGTATGCTTCAATCAGCTTTCGCAAATCAGGACGGTCAAACACCTCTTGATATGAGTTGACGCCATCAGTTTCTTCAATGATGATTCGTTCTGATCGAGAAGCAGCCTGACCGGATTCTGACGTGTGAATGAAAATATTCGAATAGCCCCGAAGCGTAATCCCTACGTTAGCATCCCGTATCGCAGCTCGAACGCGCTCGAGCAATGCAGTTTGTCCAGGAGGGATCACTGCGTCGATCAATAGATCAGCTATCCTTGATAGCCACAGGTCCCGGTCAAGACGGCCGGGATCTCCAAAAAAAGCTTCCCTAATTATCGTCAGTGTCGCAAGCAACTGTGCTTTAGAGGAACGCCTAGCATCTGCTTCACCCACTCCAGCCACGTACTTTGATTCAACAATGCTTAAGTGAAGTCGGATACCTTCTGCCGAATCATGGATACACATCCCCAAAAGGTCAGCTATACGACTTTCCCGTTGCGCTAGCCAGCTAGCATAATCGTCCAGCAAAAAGAAAACTTGTATGGAGGGCTCGTTAGCACCTCCACAGATGATTTTAAACTCATCTTCCATCATAAAACGGCTCAAAACCAAGCCGATTAATTCTCCCGCTGATACCCCTCTCTTGGCTGCTCGTAGCACGATATCACCAGAAACGCTAATCGCATCGTCGATCAGGCGTTGGGTGGTCGCATTGAGTTCTTCCTCCGTTAGCGTGAGCCCCAACTCTTGAATACGTCGCTTGGCCAGAACGTTCAGCAGCCGAAGTTCAGATGTTGAGCTGACGATCATGTTGCGGCCGTTGGTTCGGTTACGACGGTATCGCACTACATTGATTTTATTGGCTTGTAGTTGCCTCTTATCAAGCAACTCGTCGTAGGTGGCCACCCACTCGGCCAGGTTATGCGCATCCTCGAACACGCTGCGAAGACGATCGCTCTGCAAAGAAATTTGGCGGGCAGGTACCAGATGGTGTTGCAGGGATACATCTTGTTGTCGCACCACGGCACCGACCATATCAACGTACGCACGCCCTGAGGCAGTTTGCTGAGGGCATGTTAAGAACGTGGTCGATTTCAGTTCATTTTCACCGGATACGCTGCGGTATGACCACCGCGAGGGTGCGTGTTCGAACACCGGTCGATCGTTAAGCCAATCCACGGAAATCCACTCTTCGGTAGCAGTTCGAGATACCACATCGTGCAAGAAAGCAATGTCAAACGGACGAAAGCCATCCTCGGGTTTAGTGATCGTGATGTTTGGTGGGGACACTGAAATGCGAAGCTTGGACATGAAGTTGTCGGAAGTCTCGCTAGCCACGGACAAATCGGGGTCAGCATCCGATTTACTCACCAATTCGGCGTATATCCTTCGAAGTTTTCCTGAATCTTGATGGCGCACTGACACGTTGCAATTAAGTTCAAAGTCCTCTTGCAGGTTCGTCAACTCCCGGACCGTTGCAAGCGGCAAATCTGCAGCATCAGCGTTGTAGAGCAAAATGCTTAAGTTCGAACGCTCGTGCGGCTGAAGGCCTACATACCGTTCCAATAGCTCACGGATTTGGCGTGCAGCTTCCACCGGATTAACGTCAGTGAGTTGTTCGTCATCCGCCCGAACCGGTCGTTCCAACAGGCTATATCCATTGACGGTACTGCTTTCGGTCACTAAAACTGGCGTCCCTGATCGGTCGGTAACAGCGATTTCAGGGTAAAACGGGTGCTCCAACTCTTCGCTGAATTCTTGGAAGAAGATGTTGCGATCTCCGAAGGTAACATACTGACCGACCAATAGGTGCGTAATCAAGCCAGCTACTCGGCGGAGTTTCACGGCCAGTGCCTTCATCCGTTCCGGATGCCAAGGAGGGACGATGATGCTGGGTTGGTCGCCTGTCAGGCGAACCGTTCCTACTGTCAGCACTTCTGATACTAGCTTGGCGCGGGCTACGTCTCCCCGTGCGTGAATTTTCAACACCCGTAGCAACGCCCCAAAAGATTCCGCTTGGTTCAAGATGGCTTCGGTGTGCAAACCGCTTTCGAGAAAATGCTTGATAGCATCGGAGTAGTCCGATTCAAAGGTGATCCAAGCGGCCTTGATTTCTTTTAGTTGCTCAGCAGTTAAGCGGCCATCGTTATATAGCTCGTCAATGCGACGCTTGATTTCTGCTCGAAGGCTCTTGATACGACCGTGCGGCGGAACCAGCGACCCCGCATCGCGTCCGAAGGTAGCTTCCAACGTGTTCACATCTAATAAAGACACGCTTTGGACACCACCTTTCTTGCTCACCATCCGTCGCAGTACTTCTGTGCAGGCAATACCTCCCTTTTCCAGCAATCGCTTCATGTCGTCGTGAAGTGTTAACCCGATGGCCTCAGGGCGTGCCATCCATAATAATTGGGTTTTCTCAACTGTTTGATCGTTGCCCGCATGCTGTTCGACTAAGCTCACTTCAAACTTGATCTGCGTTTGCAGTTTAGAAGCGGATGTACTTGGCTTGAGCTTTCCACCTTTTCGTTTGTTTTCGTACTCGAAAAATGCAGGGTAATCAAAAAGAGGATCAGGAATATCTGTCGCTCCCATCTTTTCCACATGCCATTGTACGCGTTCGCACAATAGCTGCGGCAGGCCACGGTACATGGTGGAGAAGAAAGCACCGATATCGTGATTGAAGCGTTCACGCCATTCGGTACGCCCCTTGGTAACACGGACTCTAATAAAACGATCTGTGGTTGGCTCCCCTGCACGAACTACTAGCCGCTGAACGGCCGTTACCAAGCCATCCAAAAAATCAGTGCACTCGATGGGCTTCCCGAACACCACCTTTTCCCATCGGCCGCGAAGCTTTGGATCCTGGTCAAGGTAACGCCGGTGCACTTCGAAGAACTCCTCATCGACCTCGTTCCAATCGGATCGCCTCTCCCGAGCTTTGAGTTCCTCAAGATGCTTCTTCCAGGCATCCGTTAAAACACCCGGGTCGGTGCAGTCGTTTTCAAAAAAATCGAGGGTATGATCGGCCAATTTTTGTTGCTTTTCTTTGGGGCGATCGAACAATAAATGTATGCCATCGCTCTCCCATTCGAGTAGGGATAGCGCTTCCTTCGTATCTGGATCCCCGGGTTGCGCCTGAATGAAAGCTTCAATAACAGGGTGAGCAGCTAGTTGGATAAATTCAAAGTTGTCCGTATACCTTTCCCTCATCTCTTCCGGATCTATTGCTTGTCCCGTTTTGTGTTGTTTGAGCAATAGCGGTGCGCGGTCGGAAAATAGCTTTTCGAAGGTCTTGCGCCACGGGCCGCTGGCCGTACCAAACGATTTAGTATTCGAAAATAACGTGGTATCCCGAGGTAGTGCCAGACGTGGTAGTGCCCAGCCCAGCGCATCTCGAATGGGATGGCCTTCTATTCGGGATGCTTCGCTAATCTGGGCGCAGTAGTCTCCAAGCTGAAACAGCGACATGTCGGCAACTGCTAAGAGTCCTTTCAATGCAGCCTCAAACACCCGACGATCTTCCGGTGCCAAGGGCAAGGCAGTGGTGCGAACGGTCGCTTCGGCCCAAGCATCCTCGTGCGCCCGAAACTCCTGAGCGCCCAATGCAGTGACGTAACCAAGGGTGTCGGAAATGTTTGGTTCGTTGCCGTTGGCAGTGAGTAATGCGGCTTTGTCTGTACCAATGTTTCGGACAGCACCTGCGTTCTCGTCCGTCAACACTTCCGACGGAAGCCCTAGACCAGCTACCAATACCTCGGGAATCTTAACCTCTATTTGTTCCCTTAGATCCGGGGCTGCTAATACTTCGCGAACCACCGACGCTATTTGAGAGGCATTGAGACGATCGAGACGAAATAGAGCAGCGGCACCGTCTGAAGTAGGAACAACACCGATGCGCCGACGCAAGATGTCGGCGCCGACGCGACCTACGATTTTGTCCGCTGGCGTCACATGTCACCTTGTCGATGAAATGGGTTTTCTACAAACGCACAAGAGTCAGAAAGTCGGCGAACCAACCCCAGGCCATACAGTCGCGTTTCCAAATGCTCCGCGTTGATCATCAACGCTTCTTGGTCCACTTGGTTGTTTTGAATGTGGCGGATACCTTCTACGTGACCGATAACCAATCCGTAGCGACGATAAATTTCAGCAAGGAACTCGCCAAACTCCATCCGATCGTCGACAACAGTCACTACCAACGCCTTCAAAAGACGATCGTTCGGAGCGTAGCGAACCCGTCTGGCCAGACGACGTGAACTGAGACCGATGGCGCGGGACCACGTACTATGAATCTTCTCGACATGCTGCGCATGGCGAGTTTCCGCCTTTTTGAGGAGTTTCTCGATCAGTCCCTCCCCAGACAGCTGGTGGATGTCGATTTCATCATCTTTGTCGTACTGGAAGCGTTCCGCCATGATGTGAGCGCATTCGCCTTTCGGATCCTCCGAGTTCAAGGCCGCTTCCCATTCAGGAGTTGTTCGGATGTTTTCGACCAAAGCCTTTACGGCTCGTAGCGAAATAGTTTGGTTAGCTTGGAACGACTCGCCCGACAATGCTCTGACTTTAGTTCGTTGGCTTGAAACCACCTCGCAAACAATCTCAACAGGTTCTACATCACCTAAAGAATTTTTACCGCGTTCAAGAAAGTATAAAAGAAGGTTCAACCCAGTCATGGTAGTGATATGGTCGAGACCATCATAGATGGGAATGTCTCTGGCTAGGATGGCCAGCCAGTCGTCGCAAAGACGATCGAACCTAGGAAGCTGGGCATAGGGCAAATAACCAACATCACGTCGGTTTGGTGCTTGCTGAACCGGCCCTTGTAATACCTTGACCAACCGGTTCATGTTGGACGGTTGCCGAAACAATCGCTCAACGAGTTGGTGGCCCAGAACTCTACCGTTACTGGCTCGTCCTAACATCAAGTATAGGAGCTCACCGGTACGGGCGAAGAACCGCCGATCGTTGGATACATTGTCATTTGCATCGAATCTCAAGTCTTCGTACAAAGCATCGGGGCCGAACGGGAACACAAATTTTGAGCTCCAACGTTTATTGCTTTTTCCTTCAAAAGCCGACGACCGGAGCAACTCAATCGATCGCGCGAAATCGTCGAAGGATATGAACGATTTCCGAAGGTGATCGAAAAACATATCTCCCATTTCGACCGCGTCGCGCTTGAACAGCTCTATCCATGTGTCCCACTTAGTGTCGTCAGGGATTTTCCGCGCTCGTACGACTTCAACATAAGGATTGTTGAACAGCAAGCTTCTGAGGCGGATTTGATGCTGGGGCTGATAGCTTATCTTAACGGAGGACGGTGCTCTCAACGGATCGTTGAGGTTTGATTGCAGTACGTTCAGAAATTCGAGAATGACCAGGTGAGGCAGTTGCTCGTCGTAGAGTCGGTGACCCCAAATGTGCTCATCGACGGCGAAGGAACCATGTTCAATACGTGGTGCCATTATGCGTTCCTCACTGAGATCCGTTTTAAAAATCCGTGACCGTTTTGCTCGATTTCAATGAAGGTTAAACCCAAGCCAGCATGTTCTTCCGCCGTATCATCGTCGTCGCCCTCATTCCCGTGACCCTGTGTCTGCACTAGCTCAGCTTTACGGAGAAGTCTTGCCTTAAACGCAAGCAAGTCTTCGAAGCACTCGTTGGAAAAACTGCTGGGCAATGCACCTTCAGCCACTCGGCACAAAAACTCGAATCGGACTGGGGTAAGGTCAAATTGAACTGAACCCTGATTCCCACCGCCGACCGAAATGTCCAAGCAGGGCCTCTGCCCATTTTTTTCCCACCGGATATGCATCCCCATGCCACCAGTACGATAACTAGGAACAGCGCTTTCGCATAGGACGCTGATTTTTGATTGAGTGAAACCACCGGAGTTGGCAATGAACACCGTGTCCGGGTTGTCTAGCAAAAGGCCTGTCATAACCCGGTTAAGGCCCTGAACCAAGCGAGAGCGAATTTTTTCTTCCACCATTCGTTTGGACTCTCCTGGAACGACACTACCCAGAAGACGGAGGTAATCACCCGCGAACCGGAAAGTCGTAAGATTCCAGAACGGGTATTTGCTATAAACCTCATCCGGCAACGTGAAGAAAAGCCGTTGACGTTGATCTGCCAATCGATCCAGGAAGAGGCTTGCACCCTCTTCTAAACGTACAAACTCTTCGCCCTCGAGATAGTGTTGTTGAAGGGCCAGGTATTCCCTCGTGGCCCCGTACACCCTGTCAGCGCCCACGAATTGGTCAAAGTCCGCGCGCAGCCTGGTATCGTCTGATCCATAAACCAACAAACCGTCGACACCGTTCGTAGTTTCTTCGCCGATACCAAAAGACCGTAAAGTCTTGAACACCGGACGCGCCATGGCACGTCGGTAGGGCAAGTTAGCTGCAAACACGTTTCGATAAATGCTGCCTTGGTCCACTGCATCGCCATCTTGAATTTGAACAACGTCTGAGCAGCTCATGAGTCCTTCCTTCACAGAAGGATGGCCGTGACCCAAGAGCAAGTTTGCTGCCAATGCAAGTAAATCGCGAACAGGTAAGTGGGCACCATTCAGACGCGCGATCTCAATCAGGTCTCCCAGACGACGAGCAAACCGGCCGCCATCCTCCAGGCCGATGGCTCGCTTTCGGTTTTCAGCGATCGGACAGATGCGTTCTCCTTGGTTAAGCTCGCAGCTCAAACACCGATCCCATTCGGGGTGTTCCATCACCGCTTTGATGACGGCCGACAAGGACTGCCGATGCCCTGATCGACTCAGATCAATGACTTTGAGCCGCGGATGTTCGAACCCGTCTTGGAAAAAAGCATTCTGAACCGGCGCCAGCAGAGGTGAAGGGACGCCTTCTGCGTCTTTGCTCTTACGAAGTCGGTCGAGGATTTGACCGTGATTGCAAGCAATCACGTAAACGGTAGTATTTTCGTTCCCTTCGACGGACTGTTCTAGACCATTAAGGATTTTTTCGCCTTCTGGACCTTTCAGCTCACTGAGGTCCTTCACAAAAATAACGGAGCGCCCCGGCAACTCCAATGTTTTGATCTTTTCCCGGGCTGCCCATTTCTTCTCATCACCACCAAGCCGCAACCATAGTTGACGGGCATGATAGGTTTTCCCGTCGCCAGCTGTACCCGCGATTAGCAACGATCCGTTGTTGTCGGTTTTAACATATGCCAGCATCTCATCAACATAAGGCGTTGGTAGTGAAATTGGACTGACATTCGCTTGACTCAACGCAACATTGACGTGTTCGTCAAAGAGGTTACTATTTGTAGGTAGGGGACCATAATTTCTAAGGAATCGTACCCACTGGAGAGCTGGTGGAGTCATGTTTTGATCTTACAGTTATTCTGAATTTTATAGAAACAAGGACATAAGTGACTGCATGCAATCTACTTACTTTACAAGCTACAAATAAGACAGGACTCATCGACCTCTTCCTCTGCAATCATAGCAAGCTTATCTTGCCAGCTTACAGCCGAGATTGATTTTATCTTTTGATTTGCATTTTGCTTAATAGCTTCTGCGCGGGCTTCTAACTCATCTAAGCTTTCACCTTGAGACCAGGTATAACGTGCACCAGTTTCAGGATCAAATTTTTCATATTGTTTTGCGTCTTTAAATAATTGTGGGTGGCGTTCTTTGAGCCCAACCCATTCGGATTTACGCTGAAAAAAACAAAAATAACACCCTGACCTGCTACGCCATTCATAGTAAGCAGGAATACCAAGACCAGAATCATTCAAAATGCGCATGATATCAGCATACATCAGACCAGATTCCTTAAAAGGAAATACAGCTTTGATATTAGCTTTAGTACTTACATATCCTTCGCGATCTTCATCGGCACGTATTCCTACATAACTAATAACTTCATCATTGCCCGCAAACTCTTCAAACGGTCTTATCTTAAGTTCGCGTGTACACCAACGCGTGTTAGGAGACGGAAGAAAATCGTTATACTGAGTTTTGAGAAGGTGATCAAAAGTTCGTGTAGCGTTAATGCGAGCGATAGGCTTGCCAAGATAGGCCTCCAATTTATCCAAGTATTCATAAGTTTCTGGAAGCTCTGCACCAGTATCTGTAAAAAAGTATTCCATTCCTGGTACCTTATCTCGCATAAAAATGGCAAGTGCAGAACTATCCTTTCCTCCAGAGAGACCAAGAACATGACGAATCTTCTTATCGCTCATTGCCTGCTCCTATTTCTATTGTAGATGATAAATCATTATCTCTATTCTTTTGATCCACAATGTATTCTTCAAAGAGCTGCGCCAAAAGTGCTAAACGCAGATCTTCTGAAGGTAAATCCTTCATTACACGCTGGATTGAATCCAATTTTTCACTGACTGCTTTCTTTTTAGATTCATCAAGTGAAATAATAACATCATGATCATTTCCGCCTTGGCGCACTGTTCGAAGCATTACCACCTCTATTTGACTGTTCTTAGAAGATTGCGCACTATCTTCATAGTGAATACGCAGTCGCTCCAGATCACGCAAACGTTTCGAGAGCTCAACAAGTCGATAGTCTGCAATATTGATATCTTCATCTAGCCATTTTTCAGGGGGCTTACGAGCAATGAAAGTTGCTAGACTATTTAGCCAATGACCATCATCGCCATGGTGGTCAGCCAAGCGGCCCAAAAATGCCTTCAGACCATGCGTGTCAATCGTATAAGCTTGAAGAGGACCGTAACGACCTCGTAGACGCTCGCGCAGCTCTGAAAGTGAGATTTTCTCATTCTCATTAAATGAGTTTTTGAGCAACAATCGAAATTCACTAAGCAGTGAGTGGTAAGCAATTCGAAGTTCTGAAAATACTAACTTTAATTCTCTGGAAAATTCTTCAAGCACTTCAATTGTTGTTTCTGCACCAATAGGTTTGAATCCACAGGCGATCGGCAATTCTTTAAACAACAATAGGGTAGGTGATTTTGCTGCAAAGAAATGTTCACGAACTTTCTGTGCTTTTTCAGAGACACGCTTGGTTCGCTTTGTATAATCCGGCAAATTGACCATAAACCGGGACAGTGGTTTAAGTACTGCTATCATATTAATGTCCGCATGATCATCAAGTGTAATTGCTTCAGCATATTTGGTGAAAAGCTGATCTCTTAGATGATCAATTCTGAGACGCTGAATTGAAAACAACTCAGGTGACTTCAGGATTTTTTCCAATAATTCCTGAGTTAAGAATGGTGAGTAGTAACCATCTTCGTAGAGAACAATCTCCTCCTTATAAACCAAATAAGCGGCAAGAAAGAGTACTGGTAGTAGACCCGATTTAATGCCGTAAGGTGGATTTAATAACTCTTGATAGAGTTGAAAGATCGATAGAGGATCCTGTTCGGTACGATCTAAGAAATTCTCAATTGCTTGCCACAGTGGTTGAATACCTCTATCCGATGCTACTTGGGGACCTGGCACTGTAAATTGCCACCCCTGATTCGTCTTAGTATGAAGACCGGTGGCTCTCAGAATTGAACGATAGATTGCTTTTTCCGGTGGGAATTTCTCAATTCCTAGATCTTCGGTAGACTCCATTTCAAGCATAGCTAGTAGTAATTTTTTGCGGCCAGCTATAGCGCTTGAAGAAGGTTTCTCGCGGTTGATCAGCTCATTATGTAAATGCGGTGTTTTAGTGTAATTATTTTTCAGCACTATAGTTAATAACTCTTGAAACGCACGTTTATTATTGACTTCGTAGCGGCGAGTACCCCATTGCCAAGTCGATTGACTTGGTTCTTCCATAATGCCTGAAATAGCCTTTCTCTCATTCCTGATCGCAACACTCAGTCTATCTTTGAGTTCACGTTGAGCAATCGGATCGGATGCTAATTCAGGGCTACTATGTTGAACCCTTTGCAAGGCAATAACCTCAAGCAAAGACTCTTTCACTGTTTCACTTGAGCCCACAATTGCCCCGACTGTTAGTGAACACTTGAGCGTATTCAGGCAACGTTCAAAAAGCGCTTCATCTTCACCTGTTTCAGACAAGCATAAATATAGTGTTGGCTCATCTGTTGAAACGATTTGAGTCGTATTGAATCTATCAATAAATATTGGTCTAAAATATCGTAGAGTACCTGTCTCAATTCCATAGCGTCGAGCGACAACGGGTTGTAAAGGTTTTTTGTCATTGAGTATTTCTGCAAGCTGTGCACCAGTCATTTGTGCCTTTTGCTCTTGCACGGAAGCTTCTAGATCAAAATCACTACCTTGCCATACACGATATTCAGAATTGTATTTCCGGTATGTGATAATAGATTTCTCCTGTAGCGAATCTAGTGTGTGATTGATAGTTTTCTCATTACCATTTCCACAAAGAGCGATAATTTCTTTTGATGCTTTTAATCCGCCTTGAGCACCGATAATGTTAAGTAGTCCAATAGTTTTGAGTAGTTGGATTTCTTCAATAGGTGCATCCCCTAAACGTTCCAACGCCATCACGACTTCTGCCCAACGGCGGTGAGTTGCATGATCCGTGGTTAATCCTGGTTGATTTAAAATGAAATACTGATAAATTTCCCAAGGCATTATCCAGGGCAATTCTTCATCTGTGATTTCAAGATGATTTAGCGTTTCAAGAAAACCGTATGGCTCTTTACTGCCTAAATAGGTAAATAAAGTACGTTCATTTTGTGCTACTTTTTGGCATAACGTAGGCAACAATAATAAAGTTAAAGGATGCAAGGGATAGCAACTCCCAAATAATTTATGAGCAGTAGAAACTTCCATTCCTAAAGGTAAGGCATTGACCAAAGAGAGTGATTTCACTATGTGGTCACATTGAGTAGATTTTCGTACGATAACATCGTTATCAAAATTTGAAATCAACGATGCCGAAAGAATTTGTAGAGTTTGTTCAGTGGATTCAAGAAATGGTACATTTTCAAAACGACCTTGTACTTTTTTCCACTCATTTTTCAGCTTCTCACCAAACCTCTGGAAATATTGTTCGAAAGCTTGATGTAATAGAACTACAAAATGCAGTGGAATTAAATTGGGCTTAAAAGCAGACTCCGCAATTGCTTGTAATAAAAACACATCATTAGCATCGCGATTCTTCGCTTCGAATTCGAGAAACTTGCCTAACTCATCAATTATGATAAGGATGCCAACTCCTTGCGCTCGATGAACAGCTTTCTGAAGCTCTGAAATTAGTTCAGTAACTTCTGAAGTGGTAACGAAATCAGATTCTGACACAGCCTGAAGCTGCTTAAGAATTTCGGGCAAAGGCTCTTGCTTTTTACCAAAAAAAACTTGGGCACTTGTAAGCATAGCTTTCGTAAGTCTTTTACTAAGTGCTTCTGGACTGCCCGTTAAATTGATACAGCAATAACCATCAGTTCCGGTGAGTTCTTGTGCAATCTTTTTGGCTAGGCTCTCATCTGCACGTTTTAATACATTCATTGCATGTTGCCATGTTGCAGATCCTGGGTTACCTAATAATTGGCTAAGAAATAAGCCAAATGCTGATTTCCCTGATCCATAAGGCCCTACTAGTGCCCATGCACGGGGCGCTTCTTTAGTATTAAATGTATCGACGACACGACGCAGCGTTTGAACCGCACGATGTGTTGGAATATAAGTACATACACTTGAATCCTCTTCAGAATCTCGTTCCAAATTAATCGATCGGGTGTAATGTGTGTTAACCTTCAAAAGATTTCTCAGTCTCATGCTCTTATCTCCACCAATCGTGACTCGTTAGATTCTTCGTAATATTTATCTAATACATCCAATGGTTCAATTTGCTTAAGTTTGTACAATTGATGAATACCGGCAGTTTCTCTAAGTTCAAAAACGCCAGGTAACCAAGCTATCATTTCTTCTAGTTTATTGATTAATCCTTCTTCATTTAACCTATAGACGGCTCCTGGAGCAGCATAAAAGCCATCACTGATCATCAATTTCTCGATAGGTAGGCTAGATAATCTAGAAAATTTAAAAACTTCGAGAACCGCATAGCTAAATGGTACGACTGGAAGATTCCAACGATTTTCAAGTTTAGATTCGTGATATTTTGAATTACCAATTTCATTAATCAACCCGAGAATAGCTAGCGGAGAGTCCAATCCTTCTTCAATTGGAGTTTTCTTAAAATCTATTGTTGGTTCGAACGTTCGTAGCATTAATGTGATATCACTTTTCAAAGTATTACTAGCAACTCGGCTGCTTATATTCTCATGTACAAATACTTGCAAAGTTTCAAATAATTCTTTTTGCGTAAACTCAGGTTTGTGGAATAAATTAAAAAACCAGAAAAATGCTGTCGCATTCTCGGCATTTGATGCAATTAACCAATGAAGAAGCCAAATGGTAGCATCGTCCTCTAGATATGGATCAAGTCCATTTTTAATATCAAATAACCGTTCTCCTAGCAGGGTAGATGTTAATGTATGTTTATTAGCTTTTAGAATTTGGCACGCAATAAGCCAATAGCGAATCGCATGAACCATGTTTTTACCCACGCCCAGAACAACTGTTGCATCATCCTTTTCAAAAATTGAGGGGTCTTCGCACCATGCTTTGAAGCCTTTTGTTAACCAACCAAAACGAAGTGTAAAGGTCTCATGACGACCAAAAGATACAGCACAAGATTTATCAAATGGTTTCATTTTAAAGTATCCTTCATTTGATGTTCATCTTCATCAAAAGGTAAAGATCCTTGCGTGGTATTAGTCAAATAATTTTCCGCTGATAGAACGAACCAATCTTTAAGTGTAAGACCATTCTTCATTAATGTTGCATGCAGTGTCTTCTTCAATGCAGGATCAATCTCAATCACTACACGTCCGCTTCTTCCAATGCTCATCTATCCCTCTATATGATGTAACTTATGTAATATTACAAATTGTGTTCCAATTTCTGGATTTAGTAAAGATGCTCCTGATTTCGCAATTTTAATTATCGCATTCATTCCTCATGCCCAGCAGCACGTTCTAAATCCGCATCAATCACCGTTTGCTAACTATTAACAACCCAATATAACAATAAGGTATCTTTTTTATCGGCGGCAAATATTGCGTAACTAATGACTGAAAAAATTGGAAAGATTCCGACCGTTGGTGAGATTTATCCAAGAGTATGATCCTATGGTGTACCAAATCATGAGTATTGGTAACTACTGAATAAACCGGCGAGAAAAAATAAAATAATTGAGGCCTCTGTATAACCGGTTTCCTTCTTTGTAAAAACTTGTGCGCACTTGACTTGAATATGCTGAAATCGAAATCGAACAGAAAAGCTCAAAAATACAGTTATGCTGTGGTCTTTAATAAAATGACAAAGCGCAGCCACATAATCCCGCCTATAAAGAAGATCCAATACATAGACTTAGAGCAATCTGAAAAGCAATTCATTCAGGATTGAAATCCGACTGTGTCTTATATTTGCAAATAAAATAAGTTTTCAGGTGAAAAATGTATAAGTTGAGTAAAAGTTATTGATTTTTCACATTATACTGCCCCAACGATCTGGTGAAATATCTTGGAAAGCACCCCAAAGCCTGTTGCTCAAATATGGCATATCAACCAGTAAAGGGAGTTCTGGGTCAATGGCAAAGCGATTCGGATGTTTGATCCAGGTGCGTTCATAGATAAAGCGGTAGTTTTCCCTACCACGGCTTTTATGGATTTCCAGGTGACCAATGCGATACAATTGTCCTTGCCAATCTAATGAAACAAGCAGGTGGGTATCATTCATTTAGAAACTCTGACTCGTTTGGGTAGTTTTTCATCCATCAGATCCAGACCCAGGGAATCATGGGTACGATCCATCAGCATTTCGAGTTCATCAGCTTTACCAAGGATGTATAACGCCATCGCGTAATTGCCCATACTGGTATTAGGCTCACCACGTTCAATTTTTGCAACTGTTACCCGTGTAACGCCCATGCGCTCAGCCATCAATTGCACAGTAATTCCTCGGCGCTTTCTTGCGTCACGAATGTCACCACCGAGTTTCTTCAGGACTTGTTCAACACGAAATGATCTGACAGACATAATGAATACTATAGAGCACATGCAATGGTATAAAGATCACTATAGTATACTATATAAGTATTAAATACCGAATAACTGTCAGCGTGTACGACTTTTGCGTTTGCCCATTCCACCATCTTCCTTCACAAAGGCTCTCGGCTTCCTAAAAATGGCACTTATTTCACCGGGCATTGACGCAAATAACCCTTCTTCCCGCAATGAGCGATAATCAGAGCCCTCTACGGTTAGCACATCTTTTAGTATGCCAACTTCACAGGCTTTAGATAATACTGGGTGTCTATAATCATTAGCATTCGTGATGGCAAATACCGTATTGACGCCAGAATTGCGTGCAAAATTTTGTAGTCGCGCCAGTAGCAGATTTTTAGGATGAGTAAGTACAGATAGGGGTAACTCACTTAACGACAATACAAAACCTGTTGCACTGAGTCCTATCAAGTTAAAAAACTGATCCCGTTTTTTTAAAGCATGGCCTATCTTTGCAAGATCCTCCGGTGAGGCTATTTTCTCCAGGAGCAGTTCATGACTTTTATAATGATTATTCTGATAACCTCCTGCCTGATCACCCATCCAATTCACTAAATCGACATGACCGTCTTTATCAATGACACTGTATTGACTGGTATTGATAACGACATGACCTTTGAAACTCGGAACAGTTGATGCAAGTATTTCTGTGAGCCTGACATCCTGACTCGATGGCGTAGCATTACCCGATGGATGGTTGTGTAATAACCAGTAACCATCTGCTTTAACATGTCGTTTGGTCTTTTCTACCAAAGCACCCAGATCATGTTTGGCATATCCAATCTTTTCCAGATAGACTGCACCCGGTAATCTGGAACTCACAGCAGTATGATGAATGATGCGATTCATACGGATATAAAATATTCTCAGCGTCTCATAGCGCGGGTCGCGCAGTATTTGCGCCATTATTGCCAGATCATGACCTGACTTAATGGGCTGATTTAGGAAGGTGGTTCCTCCTTCTTCTCTGAAATTTTTGGGGAAATCACAACCCAGTAAGGTGCCACCTGCCCATCGAGCATGAGCTTCGAGCAGTTCTGTATAGGCACTTCGCCCTGCTTCTTTTTGCTTTTCGGTAGTGGCGGGACGAGTCTCAATTTTTTCATAAAGATCACCTTCATCAGAATCGAATGGGTTTCCTGGAAGCTTCAGCATATTATCGCGCATCTTGCGGCCTCCTTATCAAATTACCTGATCAATGCCCGTTTTTGCTTGATTTCCTGCTGCTTAGGTTCAATAGGGACTTGTAACTTCAATAAGCTGTCCTGTTTAGCCTGCTGAGATATTTTTTCAACAACCGATCCAACTTGTCGTTTGACTGCCTCAATACCCAACGCGCTTTTATTGGCGAGATCATTAAAATCATTTAATTTCTTTGAGTCCTGCTCACCCGGCGCAAAAACCGGAAATACTGCCACACCATCAACTAAACTTGCTGCTTCAAGCGCTTTTTCCTTGCCGGGGTTTTTGCCAAGGGTGGATTCCAGGTGATTATCATCGTCACCTGCGATGACGATTGGCTTGTGCGGGTATCTATGATGTAAATCCTGCGCGACTTTGGGTAAGTTACCTGAATCAAAAGCGGCTATAACAGGATAATTCAGCGCCTGAGATAATGTATCTGCGGTGGCATAACCTTCAGCGATCACAATGGCAGGTGCAGCATCCAGTGCTGTGAGTCCCTGGCTCTCGCCACCAACGACATGAAAGTTATTCTCTTTCTTGCTACCCGCTGCAAAAAGCTTTGCGCCACTCGGCTGTATCGTTTGCACACTCCAGATTTGTCCATGAACATCATGTGCGGCCAGCAATAAATCACCGGCTGTCAGCACGATACTGTCTGGATTTTCTTCACGCAGTCGCTTGACTTCCTGCCAGTTCTGACCGATTTTGATAATTGAATCATGGGGTAAATCATCCCCATTCTGCGGCACGATCTTTAAATCTCCAGGTCTCGCATGTTTATCCAGTAAGTAAGGATGATCGGAATCGGCTGCCGGTGCAATTGCGAGCAATTCTTGAAGTGCATCAGCAACCTTGATGTGCAGTGCCTGTTGTTCAGCTTTTCTATTTTGCTGCTTAATAGCAGCCTGCATTACCAGTTCTGCTTTTTGCTCATCGGTGAGGGAATACCCCTTAGCCTTCCAGCGAATCTCTATACCGGTTCGATTATTCTTGAAATATCCGGCAGGATGACCATCCAGATGCGCCACATAAAAACCTGATTTCTCACCGAATTTGTCACCTTCCACTTTAATTCTGTATTTGCTGCCATCCATCACCGGATGATTGCCATCAACCAGACAACTATTTGCGCGCAACAATTCAGCAAATTCCACGTGAGGATCTATCGCAGGTTCCTGTCGACTGGAAACATTCTCCGGCAGCCAACGTTGTAATGTTTGAATATCTGCTTCTGACCCTACATACCAAGCCTTGGCGGTTTTATCCCAACGAGCTCCAGCGGCCTTTGCTAAGTCTTTTTCCGTATAAGGAACAATCAAATATTGACGAACATTGTCATCGTTTTGCTCGGTCTTGGCTCCTGATATCGATACTTCAGTGCTAATTGGATCATTTCGAATGCGGTTTTGATGAATATTGGCAAGCTTAACGGCCTTTTCATGTTCATTCTTTTCTGCAGCGACATCGATGAGTGCAAGCAGTCCAGCTAAATCTTGCGCCTCCTGTATAGATTCACAGTCTTTCACCCAATGGAAAGTCTGATCATCACGCTGCGTATACACGCCCCAAAATTGTGGCTCCGTGTTTATTGAATCAGCGGATACTATAGACTCAATACCATTTTCATCGGTTTGAATCACGTTACCCTGAATCTGTATCTGTCCATTCCAGTCAGCCGGAATTCTAAAACCCAGTTTGACTTCTGTGACCTCTTCAAACTCCAGATTATCAATGCCGCCGCCCCTCGAAAATTTTAGAGCATCGGCTACCAGAATGATGTCATCCTGATCCTTAATAGGCATGGTTTGTGTCAGATCATTAAACCGTTGGATATTGCTGGTAACGATAGTTGCCAGATCAGGCGAAAGATTCTGCAAATAAGCGGCGGTGTTTTGCTTGATTTGATCCATCTTGATTGCCTCCTGCGTATCAATTTCTTTTCCAATTTCCTGTTGTTGTGACAATGCCAGCACATAATCCTGGATTTTTTCAGCATCAGCAGCAGCACGAAATATCTCTGTCGGATCTTCCTGTAGCGCTTTGATCCATGAACTTACATAAGCCACATGCTGCCCCGGATCATGACCAATCCCCAATTCACCGCTGAGCAGCATGCTGGCAATCTCGGCGCGTAGTTCTTCTTTTGCGTAGCCTTCGCTACCGAATGGATGCGATAGATCACGACTTAAGCGCGACTCATGACCTGTCCAATGGCCTAGTTCATGCAGGGCGGTAGCGTAGTAGCGATCGGGGGTCGGAAACTGATGCTTATGGGGTAAATGGATACTGTCGGTTGATGGCCGGTAAAATGCATTGTCTGCCTCACCATGACGAATCACGGCATTGGATGCCTGTAATATGTGTTCAGCCCGCTCCAGCGGATCCCAGTCAGGGGTTTTAATGCTAAGTTCTGGCAGATTATCCATTTGTTCAGCATTAAATACGGAGGCGTAGAACACCCTGGGGCGCTCAAGTCTGACCTGCTCTTTAAGGGAATTGCCTTCACTATTTAAAACAGGATTCCCGCTATCATCTTTTTTGATGTGCTCCTCAGTAAATTTCCAGTATTGCACGAGCGTGCTTTTTTCACCTTTACGCACCTGCGCACCCAGGCTCATCGCTTGCTTGTACGTGAGCCAACGCGGATCAGTATGCGCACGGCTCATCAGGTTCAGGCTATTAATGCCCCGGTAGCGTTTGCCGGTTGTTGGATTGACCGGTAAGGTAGCCAGAAGATCGCCGGGTTCCCACGGCTTTTGCCAGGGCGCAACGCCTTTTTTGAGTTGCTCAATCAGATTCTCAGCGACTTGTTCATGAAAAGCCTTCTTAGCCTCTTTCATCGTCAACCTCCGCTGTCTGATCGATCGTGCTCTCGAGTGCATCCTGTTCACTTAAAGCATCTTCCTTGAAAGCGCCTAACATTTGTGCTTCCAAAGGATCAAATTCAGCTTGGAAGCCCGGTATTTCTGCATCGAGTAGCTTTTCCTGAATGATTTCTTTTATGTCAGGATTGCTGGTTTCAGCATCAGTCGGTGGTTTATGCATGGCTTTGACTCCTGTTAATTTCTGATTAATGACTCCAGGTAAAAATTGGACGGACAACTTGCTTAATCTGATCACGCGCAATCAGTCCAAAATAGCGCGCATCAAAGGATTGAGGGTTCACATTGGATAGCAACAGATATTCAGAATCATCTAACACCCTTTGATCTAGGTGGTATTGCGGCAATGCATGCCCTTCAGCATCAATTTTCAATTGGGCACTGTTGGGTAAATGTTCACCATTCACAAAGATGCCCGCCTGATCGATCAAAACTCGATCTCCGGATCGTGCAAAAATACGTTTGAGCAACAAACCATAGCCGCCAGGGCAATCCCCTGAATTGATGTAGGATCTATCCATAGCCATATCAAAAACCGCATCTTGTGGCGGGCAGAAAGCGACATAAGCGCCGCTGACAATAGGTTCATCAGCGACTTTGTAGAAACCCACCGGCAAGCTTGGCGTAGTATTGATATAAATCTCGCTGATCTGAAAACCAATACTTAGCACAAACAGGCTAATGCTCAATGCCAGAACAGAAATAGCCAGGATTTTGATGGGATTTTTCATGAAGTTGACTTTCATACGTGTGGGGTATCTCACAGTCCGGTTAATTTATCGCTGAAGCTTGGGGGATTCACTTGTGCCCGTGCAGTAAAGGTTTCATCCTGGAAATACAGAGGCTGGGTGCCATAAATGGCAGGGAAACCAGCAACATAAATAATCATGTCGCCCGGCTTGGTGATCCTGCCTTCAGCATCTTTCATGGGGCCGGGTAGCCGCATACACTCATCCGGCGTTAATAATGCGCGCTGCGTCTCCTGCAGGGTGCGGGTGACATGTCCATGCATCATCGATGATCGGCGGCCGCTGGTGGTAATCTGCTCTTTGATGACCGTGGTTTGTCCGGTCAGTTTGGATAAGTGTTCTGCCGTTTCAATCCGGTTAGGTGCAAAAGCGGTCTGGATATGACAATTGGAAGTAATCGCTTCATCATGTCCGTAGCCGATTTCACGGCTTTTGAGCTGATTCAAGTCCTGGCAGATCAGATAGGCTTTCATGCCATAGCCTGCGATAAACGCGAGTGATTCCTGGAAGATTTCAAGCTTGCCTAAGCTTGGGAATTCATCCAGCATTAATAGTAGTTTGTGTTTGTAATGCGCGCTCGGTTGACCGCCTTTAAACGTGATTCTATCGGCCAGCTTTCTGATGATCATATTGATCAGAATGCGGATTAAAGGACGCAACCGGGATTTGTCATTGGGGTGTGACACGATATACAAACTGACAGAGCTCTCATGGTGCATGAGGTCACGGATCTTGAAATCGGAATCACTGATGTTGCTCGCGACTAGCGGATCTCGGTACAAAGATAGATAGGATTTTGCGGTTGATAGCACGGAACCCGCTTCCTCCTCTGGACGATCCAGCATGTCACGTGCACTAGCAGCAATCACGGGATGACTCCTGCCATCCAGATAATCCTGCATGGCCATTTCCATCCATAATTCCCTGATATCGCGATCAGGATCAGATAGCATTGCGTCGACAGTCGACAAAGTGGCAGGGGTTCCTTCTCGCTGCGATTTATACAAAACATGCAAAATCACACCTACAAGAAGTGCCTGGCTGGTTTTCTGCCAGTGGGTTTGTAATCCTTTACCATCCGGATCAACGATTAAGGTGGTCAGGTTTTGAACATCGGCGACTTCGGTGCCGCTGCCAATCTGGATCTCATCCAGCGGATTCCAATGCGCGCTACTGGTTGATGCCGGATCAAAACGCAGCACCTTGTTTTTGGCATGATGCTTTCTCCAACCCGAAGTGAGTGCCCATAACTCACCTTTGAGGTCAGTAATGACCGTACTCTGAGCCCAGGAAAGTAGGGTAGGTATAACCAGACTGACACCTTTGCCTGAGCGGGTCGGGGCATAACACAACACATGTTCCGGGCCGCTGTGTTTCAGATAGTGGGTTTTGCCGGAATTATCCCGCCAGCCGCCGACATAAACGGCGTCGTTATTGTTACTTTTGCTATTCTTGCTGGTTGCCAATAATCCTGCGGCTACAATGTCCTGCTTATCCACCCATCTGGCCGATCCATGTAACCCCTGATTGGTTCTGGATGAGTTAGCCAGCACCATTTTAATGACCAGCACCAATATCAAACCGATGCTGGAAAATAAAATGCCGAAACCTGCCGCCAGATCGAAGATGCCCGAATACTCGCCATACCATTTATTTGCCCATAGCAGAATTGCCCAGGGTTCATAAATATGAAAAAGTTGCGCGCCTAATTGTGGCTGATAATTGAATTTATAGGCAAAATACTGGGTGGCGACTTGGAATCCGCCAACAAGACACACAACAGACAATAGCCGGACGATAAGTGTGTCTTTTGTAATATTTCTGCTGTCTTTAGAATCAAAATTGGCTTTATTCATCAAAGACTCCTTCGGATGGTGGAGGTGGAGGTGGAGGTGGAGGTGGAGGTGGAGGTGACGGATTGTTTTTGACCTACCGATTGCGCTCTACTTAAAGCATGCTGTTTCATTAATTGCTGACGGTATTGTTCAAGCCGCTTATCATCAAAAGTAATGCGCATTTGGTTTTGTACTACAACCTGTGCTATCTCAAGACGAAACGATTCAGTTCCATTGATCGCCAGGTGGCTACCGTACTTCTTCATGGCCACTTGTAAAATATCCACCAATGCATCTTGTGTTGTATCCGGCAGGACGATTAAACGCTTGCCGTCATCGCGGATGGTGGTTGATCCTGCTTTATAAGAGACCGTGCCGATTTTGGTGATCGATTCAACAGAACTGTTTTTAATGAAGCCATCCTTGAAGTAGCCATTAGTTTTATCATTGCTTGGCTTAGCCGATACCTGGTTGTCCTTAAATTGACCAATTCTTCTGGATCGCAAAACAGCCAATGCTTCAGCATTACCATTTTTTGCTTCTTTTGTGAGCCAATCCAGCCACCCCATCCTGGAATGACGGGTTTTAGAGCTTTGATAGTGTTTTTGGTAATCGCTTTTAATGACTGCTATCGTTGTTTTGAATTGCTGATATGTGGTTGCATACAGCGCTTTCTTGGCCAATCTTCCAGCATGAATACTTTTAATGAGGTTGCGCTTGAGTTTCGCTTCTCGTTTGGTGCGATCAATGAGTTGATCCCTTGTGTGTCGCAGCATGGCCCATTGAGTAGTGCGCTGTCTGGCGCTATCCGTCTGCTCTTGTTGGTACCGCGCATAAAGCTCTGAAGTATCGATTCGATTCTGCAATGGTCTTGGCTGGTATTGTTTGGCGTTTTGTTGTGACGATTTTGCAGAATGCTCACTAGGTATAAAAGCGCCCAGTCTTTGAGTTAAATTCCCTTTGGACAAAGATCGATCAACTGAACTGGCTTTAACAGCCACGCCATTGTTGGCAACCAATACAAACCCGTTGCCCCTTTCCTTGATTTCAAGTCCATGTCTAACTAGAACCTGATGCAAATCCTGCCAGTTGTCCGACTGCGTCAATTCATCCAAGCACTCTCGCTTGATCCAGCCCAGCAAACTCTCCACGCCTGTTCTGGCTTCAATTTCCTGCGCTACTCTGGACGATTTATCGCTCACGGCTTCATGATTAATTTGTGTTAAGCCATATTCCTGTTCGATTTGCTCGCAAAGCTTGGCTACTTTCTTGTAGTCATAGTAGGGGTTATGGATTGTGAGGTTTTTGGGGTGAATCTTGTTGATTGCGATATGGATGTGCAGGTTATTGGTATCGTCGTGGACTACGCTGATGCGTTGATGGCCACCAAAACCCAAAGCATCGCAAAACCGCTCTTCAATGGCATTCAGATCAGCAAGGGATAAACGCTCTCCTTCCGGGAAGCTCAACACCAAATGACATGTTTTGTCTGATCTGGCGCGAGTGTTCATTTCCTGCGTGTTTTGTATTTCAATCAGCGCTGCTGTCTGATCGTCTGAATAACAGTT
The DNA here is from genome assembly GCF_001455205.1 of Nitrosomonas ureae. NCBI lineage: Bacteria > Pseudomonadati > Pseudomonadota > Betaproteobacteria > Nitrosomonadales > Nitrosomonadaceae > Nitrosomonas > Nitrosomonas ureae. The sequence goes on along the minus strand of NZ_CP013341.1, from coordinate 1,667,725 downwards.
TGATACCTTGATTTGACTGATACGCTCACTCTTGTCTTGAGGATCGGTCAGATACTGTATCAGCGCAGAGAAGTTACTTTTACGCACTGATTTGATGGGTATGATTTTAGCGATCATCGTATTTAAGCTGCTTAAGTAAAAAAATGACTATTCCGGAAGTTATTTTTTAAGCTTCACAATGACATCCAGCATCGTGCTTTGCGTATTTCGGATACTGTCCAAGGTTAAATGCAACTGCGACTTGCCAATCAATTTTGTGCGCTTGTCGTTGGTGAGCCAGAGCTTGATTAATCCACCCAGCCTGCCAAGATCACCGTTAATTTTTAGCAGACTATCTACCTGTCTGTTGTCAACAATACTGGGTACTTGATAACCCAGGCCCAGATTGCGCAGATACTCGGCCACAGTTAATCCGACATCCGTTGCTTTACTCTTTATTTCAGCTTCCTCTATTGGCAAAACAGGAACCCTGAGCTTCTTATCTCTTCTTTCTTTTTTGATTGTCTTGGGATTCTTTTTGTCAATCATTTCAGTTTTCCTCGAAGAGCAAGATCAACGTTGAGCACAGAGTGCGAATAAGTTGAGGTGGAGATGGCCATCTCCACATATCTTGCCCGGTTCTGTGAGTTTCAAGAAATATACTAACACTATAATCGATGTTTGCAAATAGTTTATTTTCGTTATATCATAATTTAAAACAGTATAAAAATACTTGAAAGAAGCTTTATTCAACTAAATAACAGTCACTTGGAAACAAAAAGAAAGGATAAGCAATTCAAAGAAATTGAAAACAACAAAAAGAAACCGAAAGGAAAGCAAAAGTAATTCAAGAACTGTTTGTACGCCAAGATAAATATTTTTGTGGAAATTGTGTGATGACTAAATCCTTATCAGATCGAATCGCACTTTATGCGGATAAAAACAAAAACACCGGTAAGCAATTTTTACCGGCGTTCATTGCGTTGAAACCGGAAATTGAGCAAGCACTCAAGGATGGCTGGACGATTCGCCAGATCTGGAACATTTTGCACCAGGAAGAAAAAATTACATGTTCTTATCAATGGTTCAGGACTTTGGTCAATCGACATATTGGTGAGAACAGAAAGCAGCATTCGCGTATTGATCAAGGAAAGTCAGCTGGGAATGGTCATGAAGGATTTCGTTTTAATTCTGCAACTGAAAAAGAGGAGTTGGTCTGATGGCTAAAATACATATGATTTTGCAAGGAAAGGGCGGAGTAGGCAAATCGTTCATATCATCCACGCTAGCACAACATAAGTTTGCCAAAGGCGGCAATCCATTATGCATTGATACAGATCCGGTTAATGCCACTTTTTATGGATTTAAAAAACTCAATGTTAAGCAGATTAATGTGATGAACAATGATGAGATTGATCCGAGAAAGTTTGATGATCTGATTGAACTCATCGCCAAAGCAGACAATGACGTCATTATTGACAATGGTGCCAGCACCTTTGTACCGATGTCGCATTATCTCATCAGCAACCAGATACCAACCTTGCTTCTGGATATGGGGCATGAATTGGTTGTGCATACTGTCATCACCGGTAGTCAGGCTTTACTGGATACACTCAATGGCTTTGTGCATTTGATTAAACAGTTTCCGAAAGAAGCACTGTTTGTTGTCTGGTTAAATCCCTATTGGGGAGAAATCAGCATGAATGGCAAACAATTTGAGGAAATGAAAGCTTATGTGGATAACAAAGCGCGAGTATCCGCCATTATCCGAATCCCGCACTACAAACCTGAAACTTTTGGCAAGGATTTGAGTGAGATTCTGCAATCTAAATTCACCTTTGATGAAGCGCTGAAGAATAGTTCTTTGCCGGTAATGGTACGCCAAAGATTAACGATTATCCGCAGGCAGCTTTTTACCAGCATTGAAAATGTGGCTGCGGTTTTAACATGAGTACCGCCAAATTGGATGAGCTCATTGAAAGAGTAGCATCGGAGCATGGCATCGTTCTGTCGCAGGATGATCCGGTACTCATGATGCACACATTGAACGAAGTGTTGCTGGAACAAAATAAAGAAGCTCATGCTGAACTGCTAAGCAATTACCAGGCTATATTGGAAGAAAACTTTAATCGGTGGTGTGAATATTCGACCAAGAAATCCAATGCCATTATCAGTGCATCCGTGAGTAACGCGCAATTAACACGAGACCAGCTCCTGGAAAGCTGTATTCAGCTGATCGATGAGAAGATAAAAAGCGGGGTGGATCAGGAAGCTTATGATCTAGGCAGAATTTCCAGGCAAGCAGCCATCATTAATTTGATGGCATCAACCTTAATCTTGATTTCAGTTGTAACAGTTTTTTTTGATTTTGCTATAGCCAATTTTTTTGACAATGCAATGGAATGGCGCATGAGAACATTAAATTTAAGTGAAGCTGCCCAATTCTTGAAATTGCACCCTGAAGAAGTACGCCGTCGCGCTAAAGCGGGAATTATTCCGGGTGCAAAATTAGGTAAACGGTGGGCATTTATTGAAGATGATCTTGCTGATCACATTCGCTCGTTATATGCTTGCACTCGGCAAGCGTTGCAAGTGGGACATGAGGAGAAACAATTATGTCACTCTGTAAACGTGGTAAGACGTGGTGGATTAGTTTCACCACACCAAGCGGCGAGCGAGTTAGATGCTCTGCTGCTACTGAAGACAAAACCCAGGCGCAAGAATTCCACGATAAGCTGAAAGCGGAATCCTGGCGTGTTGCAAGACTGGGGGATAAGCCAAAGCGGACTTGGGATGAGGCGGCTTATAAATGGCTGATGGAGACGCAACATAAAGCATCACATAAGCAGGACATGAAGCAGGTTGCGTGGTTTCAACAGTTTTTTAGGGGCCAATTACTTTCTGAATTAACTCGGGAAGCAATAGCTGAAGTGGGTGAGATAAAATGCAAAGAAACCTCACCTTCAACAGCTAATCGTTATTTGGCTACAATTCGGGCCATTCTACGAAGAGCGGCTTTAGATTGGGAATGGATTGAGAAAGCACCCTTTATCCGGTTATATAAGGAACCCAAACGGCGGATTCGTTGGATAGCACCTGAGCAAGTACAAATATTACTAAATGAATTACCTGAGCATTTGGTTGATTTGGTAAAGTTTTCACTTTCAACAGGATTGCGCAAACGCAATGTTACTGATTTGGAATGGTCGCAGGTTGATTTGCAGAGAAATGTTGCATGGATTCATGCAGATCAAGCCAAAGCAAGAAAAAGTATTCATATTTCACTGAATGCAACGGCGATGGAAGTTCTGAGAAAGCAGGTTGGCAAACATTCGTTAAGAGTGTTTACTTACCAAGGAAAACCAATTATTCAGGTCAATACCAGGGCATGGCGGAAAGCATTAAGAAGGGCAGGAATAGAAGATTTCCGTTGGCATGATTTGCGCCATACTTGGGCCAGCTGGTTAACTCAAAAAGGTGTACCGTTAAATGTAATTCAAGAAATGGGGGCTTGGGAGTCAACTGAGATGGTGAAACGTTATGCTCATTTGGCGCCCGAACAATTCAGAAAACATGCAAAAGACCTCTGCACAACCGCAAGAATTTTGCTGTAGTGACAGAGAAAATTTTCCAAGTGACACTTGTTGCACGTCACTTTAATAGAAAGTGGAGTTTTTTCCTTTTTTTAGGTGAATTTTTCCCCCTTATGTAATATTTGGACGGATCGCTCCCCTTAATGGTTGGTCTACGAAGATTTTGTTGGCTGCTTTCTTTAGATTCATGCAGATACTTTTCAGTATGACTTGGGCGTTGACTTTCGTCGTACCGAAGTAGCTGGCGCGTCCCATTCTGAATAAGCGTTTGATTGTGCCGAAACACTGTTCGACAATATAGCGTTTTTTACTGATCAATTGATTCGCCAGCTTCTGGCGTGACGAGAGGGGTTTATTCTTGTACGCGCGATGCATGATTGCGCTCTTGATCTTTTGCTTTCTTAGAAATTGCCGATTGGCATTGCTGGCGGATCCCTTGTCGGCATACACCCGATTCGCCTCGATATGCGCACCATCGATAGCGGCTTCGAAATGCATCATTTCGCTCTGGTTGGCAGGGGCGGTGTAAACCCCGCGCACATAGCCGTCTTGTGCGTCCACCACCAGGTAACTGCGGTAGCCAAACTGCGACTTCCTGCCTTTCTTTAGCCAGGTCGCATCCGGATCCGCGCTTTGTTCTTCGATACAGTTGATTCCAGGTTGACTGCCATCTTCAAACTGAACAACCTTACCTTCTTCGGCATCCACTTCCAGTGTGATGGTCTTTTTAGGGCGTGCCGCTGACTCAATCAGCGTGGCATCAATGACCGCTCCTGTCGCACCCTTGATCATCAATCCGTGGCATTGAAGCTGTTCATTAATAGTGGCCAGCAGATCATCTAGCCGGTCGTTGGTTATTAGCCGGTTACGGAACCGGCACAAAGTGGTTTCGTCCGGTATCGCATCCGACAAGGACAGTCCGCAAAATTGCAGAAAATCAATGCGTACACACAGTGCTTGCTCCAACGCAGCGTCCGATAAACTATGCCACTGACCTAGCAGGATCGCTTTGAACATCAACAACCCATCAAACGGCTCTTGGCCTCCACCATGCGATAACTCGAGCTTGTATAAACCCGTAAGTTTCGGACGTAATTCCTCCCACTCAATTAGGGCATCAATCTTCAACAGAACATTATCTCGATTCAATCGCTCTGCTAATTCCAGTGTTCCAAAACTCATCTGCATCTTTTGCTCCAACTGTCTTTTAACCCCCTCTATTTTAGTTGGTTATTGCACTGGCAGGCAAGGTTGTGCAGGAATCTTTGCAATGGTTGTAGATGAAATTCTGAATGACACAATTTTGACACAAGTGGAAAATTAGAAGATTATAAAATCAACCTAACTCATTGATTTTATGGTGCCGACACCAAGAATCGAACTCGGGACCTTCTGATTACAAATCAGCTGCTCTACCATCTGAGCTATGCCGGCAATTAATTCAGTACGAAAGGGTAATTTCAAATCAATAGATTTATTTGATTACCCTAAGTTTTGGCTTGCGTATTTTCTTTTCCTGCAGTATTTGAGGATTTTGATTTAAATTACCATCTCTAAGCGTATTCATAGCTTCCTGGCTTTCTTTTCTTTCATCAGAAAATGTGATACCTTGATTCACCTCTTTAGCAAAGATGCTATTGATCGCATTCATTGGTATCTCCAGCTTTCTTTCCACACCGTTAAATCTTGCAGCAAAGCCTACAATATTATTATTAATAATGAGTTCGTTAACAGCGTTTATACTTATATTAAAAACAATTTCATTTTCTTTAATATATTCCTTTGGAACATTCAATTCGGGAAATGCTTGAACAGATATATAAGGCGTAAATCCACTGTCTATACACCAATCATAAATTGAACGAACTAAATAAGGCTTTGTTGAGTTAATTGTCATTTTCGCATCACTTTCTCTGAAGCTGACAATGCATCAATGAATAGTGGTCGACTGAACAGTCTTTCAGAATATTTTAGCAACGGTGCTGCTTGTTTTGGAAGACGTATTCCAAAATGCTCTAAACGCCAAAGCAACGGTGCTATCGCCACATCAAGCATAGAAAATTCATCACCCAACATGAACTTTTGCTTCTCAAAAATTGGTGAAATGATCGTGAGGTTATCGGATATGACGGTTCGGGCTTTGTCCACTGTTTTTTGATCTGCACCTTCAAACGCATCAATGTGACAAAACAATTCTTCTTCAAAACGATACAGCAATAGTCGTGCACGAGCACGCATAACCGGATCAGCTGGCATCAACTGTGGATGCGGAAAACGATCATCGATGTACTCATTAATAATGTTTGATTCATACAATACTAAATCGCGTTCCACCAGCACCGGTGCTTTACCATATGGACTCATTATCGCCAAGTCCTCTGATTTATTATTAGGATCGACATCAATCACCTGGAAATCCATATCTTTCTCGTGCAATACAATTCTGCAACGATGACTGTACGGACAAGTAATTGTTGAATATAACGTCATCATAATTATGATTCTCTGACTCTGAACTATTTTATATATGTAATAAACGACGTCAGTGAATATCTCTCCAATATTCTTTCTTCAAGAAGTAAGACAATGCCAGCATACCCAACAAGAAAAGTATCACTTTAACACCTAATTCTTTCCGAACGTTAGCATGTGGCTCACCCAAATAAACCATATAATTCACTAAATCACCTACAAACTTATCAAACTCTGCCGCAGTCATTTGGCCTGGTTTATCCAGAGTCAAGCTCTTCTGATCGCCATTAACTTCCAATTTTTGCTCACCTTGCAGCTGATAAAGTACGTGAGGCATCGCGGCGCGATCAAATACCAAATTGTTCCATCCAGTTCCAGTTGCATCATCACGATAAAAAGCTTTTAAATAGGTATATAGCCAATCGGCCCCTCTTGAGCGAGCTATAACCGACAGATCAGGCGGAGCGACACCAAACCATTCCTCGCCTTCTTTCTTGCGCATAGCAGATAACATCAAGTCGCCCACTTTCTGTCCTGTATGAACCATTTTTTCAAGTATTTCTTCATTCGTATATCCAATATCACGGTGACGGTTATAGCGCATATAACTTGCGCCATGGCATGTCAAACAAAAATTAACAAAGCTTTCAGCACCGCGTTGCAAAGAAGCATTGTCAGTGATGTCTACTGGAGCTCGCTCTAGCGGCATGCCAGATTCAGCAGCGTACACACTGAACGGAACTATGCATAAGATTAATATAGCAACAATGGTTATTTTCTTCATTTTTTTACTCTTGTAGTCTTTTTGGCTCAGGTTTGGTTTTATCAATCTTGCTGTACCATGGCATCAAAACAAAAAATGCAAAATATATCACGGTAAAGATTTGTGCTAACAAAGTATACAAGGGGGTTGGAGATTTCGTACCCAACCAACCTAATACGAAAAAGCTGATAACAAACAATGTTAAAGCGATTTTAAAATAAGGGCCTTTATAGCGTACCGATTTAACGGGACTTCTATCCAACCATGGCAAGAAACAGAAAATTACCACTGATCCCGCCATCAATATTACACCCCATAATTTAGCGTCTATTCCCAGAAAGTTCACAGTAACAGCACGCAGCATTGAATAATAAGGAGTGAAATACCACACTGGCGCAATATGATCAGGTGTTTGTAATGTATTGGCAGGTATAAAATTATTATATTCCAGGAAATATCCACCCATTTCAGGAGCAAAGAAAATAATCCCGCAAAAAACAATCAAAAACACTACTACACCTACGATATCTTTAACCGTGTAATAGGGATGGAAGGGTATGCCGTCAACAGGAATTCCGGTGGAAGGGTTTTTATTTTCTTTTATTTCAACCCCATCCGGATTATTTGATCCGGTTTCGTGTAAGGCAAGGATATGCACGAATACTAAAACCAGCAACACCAATGGTAACGTTACGACGTGATAAGCAAAAAAACGATTAAGTGCCGCATCAGAAAGGGTGAAATCACCCAATAGCCATTGTTGAAGCGTCTCGCCAATTGCCGGAATCGCTCCAAACATACTGACAATTACTTGCGCGCCCCAGTAAGACATCTGCCCCCATGGCAAAATGTATCCGGTAAAGGCTAAGCTCATCAGCACAAAAAATATACACATACCTACCAACCACAAAAGTTCCCGTGGTTTACGATATGAACCATATAGCATTCCCCGGAACATATGCAGATAAACCACGACAAAGAACATCGATGCACCCGTAGAATGCATATACCGGATTAGCCAACCGTAATCTACATCCCGCATGATATATTCAACCGACGCAAAAGCCTGACTGGCATCCGGTTTATAATTCATGGTTAGAAAAATACCGGTAATTAACTGATTAACTAATACCAGTAAGGCCAAGGAACCAAAGAAATACCAGAAATTAAAATTCTTTGGAGCATAATATTCGGAAAGATGGGCCTTCCAGTTAGACGTCAATGGAAAACGCTTATCAATCCATTCAATCATGGAGTTAAATATATTACTCATTTACGCAGATCCCTCACTTTCAGATCCAATTAAAAGACGACTATCACTCAAATACACATGAGGAGGTACAACCATATTCGTGGGAGCCGGCACATGCTTATAAACGCGACCCGCCAAATCAAATTTTGAACCGTGACACGGACAGAAAAAACCACCCAGCCAATCAGGTCCCAGATCTGCTGGAGCAATATCTTTCCTAAATACAGGAGAGCAACCCAAATGTGTGCAAACACCCTCGGTAACCAGTATTTCAGGTTTGATTGATCGTGTGCGATTTTTTGCATATTCCGGTTGCTGATTCTTCTCCGAATTTGGATCAGCCAATTCACCCTCTACTTTTTCCAGGGTTTCCAACATTTCTGGCGTACGATTCAACACCCACACGACTCTTCCTCGCCACTCGACCATTAAAAGCATACCTGGCTCAAGTTTTGATATATCCACCTCTACCGGCGCACCGGCTGCTTTAGCTCGTTCACTTGGCATCATACTTAATAAAAAAGGCGTTGCTATCGCAGCGCCCGCTACACCACCAGCTACAGAAGTTGCTGCGACCAAAAACTTTCTTCTGCCGCTCATCTTCTCATTTATGCTGAAACTATCTGCCATCATAATCAATCATTCCATCAGTAATTTTTTCACGTAACCATATCAATAGAAATGAAATTCTTATCTAACCCCTATCACTTCTGCTAATTTATCCGCTAATGCTTGCTACAAAAGCGCGCAGTATACCACAATCATTTTAAGGATTATAGAAAACTCGATACAGATTGTATTGGCTGAAAGTCAAGTAAACAAAGCTGTAAGTGTATTATTTACAAACTAATTACTTAACCTTTCCGTGACATTGTTTATACTTTTTACCGGAACCACAAGGACATGGTTGATTACGCCCTATTTTCTCGTTATCACGTACAAATGGTTGACTCTTTTCTGCTTGAATATTGCTGCGACTCGAGTCTTCTTCTGAAGCCTCGGTATAATTATCGTGGTGATATTGCACATTTTCTGGCGATCGCAGCGTTTCAGTCACTGCTTCCACTTGCTGTTCATTTTTTATTTGAACTGTCATTAATATCTTTGTTACTACGCTTTTGACCTCTTCGAGCATATTGGTGAAGAGTCCAAAGGCTTCTCGCTTATATTCTTGCTTCGGATTCTTTTGTGCATAACCACGCAGATGTATACCCTGGCGCAAATGATCTAATGCCGCTAAATGCTCGCGCCAATGAGAGTCTAGAATTTGTAACATCACAACACGCTCATAGTGATGAATTATTTCAGCGCCCACCACCTCAACCTTTTCCTGATACTTTTCATTGGCCAGATCAATGATCCGCTGACTCAAACTTTCCTCATGCAAATCTGGTTGTTGTTCAAGCCATTTTTTCAATGGAAAATGCAATTGAAAATCTGTTGCAAGTACTTTTTCAAGTCCGGTCACATCCCATTGCTCTTCAACACTTTGTGGTGGTATATACAAATTGAATAAATCGCTCAATACGCTTTCACGAATCGCTGTGATAGTCTCCGAAATATTCTGCTCCGCTTCCAATAATTCATTGCGTTGCTGATAAATTACTTGCCGCTGATCATTAGCGACATCATCGTATTCCAGCAATTGCTTACGCATATCAAAATTTCTTGCTTCGACTTTGCGTTGCGCATTCTCAATAGCTTTTGTAACCCAGGGATGCTCGATAGCCTCCCCTTCCGGCATATTAAGACGCGTCATAATATTTGCGACTCGATCAGAGGCAAATATGCGCAGGAGCGGATCCTCCAATGATAGAAAAAAACGACTGGAACCCGGATCACCCTGCCTGCCCGACCGACCGCGCAATTGATTATCCACTCGACGCGATTCATGCCGCTCGGTGCCAATAATATGTAACCCCCCATTTCTTAATACTTCTTCGTGAATTACTTTCCATTTCTCCGAAACTTCATTAATCTGCTTGAGCTTAGCTTCTTCGCTTATTTTTTCATCGTGCCGAATACGTTCAATATCCGGTTCCGGATTCCCTCCTAGCACAATATCAGTCCCACGGCCCGCCATATTGGTGGCAATGGTAACCATTTTAGGACGCCCAGCTTGGGCAACAATACTCGCTTCACTTGCATGTTGTTTTGCATTCAACACTTGATGCGGTAACTTCTCTCGTTCCAGCAACTTGGATAATAACTCATTACTTTCAATGGATGTCGTACCCACCAGTACCGGCTGCCCTTCCTTATAGCACTCTTTGATTTCTTGAATAATGGCTTCATTTTTCTCTTTCGTAGTCCGAAACACCAAATCCATCCGATCATCACGAATCATTGGTTTATGCGTCGGGATAATAACGGTCTCCAATCCATAGATTTGTTGAAATTCGGCTGCTTCCGTATCGGCTGTTCCCGTCATACCAGAGAGCTTCTGGTACATACGAAAATAATTCTGAAAAGTAATTGAAGCCAGTGTCTGATTTTCTTTCTGAATAACCACCCCTTCTTTCGCTTCTACAGCTTGATGTAATCCATCGGACCAACGACGACCAGCCATCAAACGTCCGGTAAACTCATCAACAATAACCACTTCACCATCTTGCACAACATAATGTTGGTCCAGAAAATATAAACTATGCGCGCGTAAACCCGCGTTTACGTGATGAATCAAATTGATATTGGCTGGATCATAGAGACTGGTTCCTGGTTTCAGCAATCCAGCAGATGCTAATAATTTCTCAGCGTGCTCAAAACCAGATTCACTTAATGTAACCTGATGAGATTTTTCATCGACGCTATAATCACCCGGACTGTCTTCCGTTTCTTGGCGAATCAATTTAGGAATCAGCACATTGATACGCACGTAGATCTCTGTATCACCTTCCGCTTGCCCGGAAATGATTAATGGCGTACGTGCTTCGTCAATTAAGATCGAATCCACCTCATCCACGATCGCAAAATTAAGTACGCGTTGCACTCGTTCATTTGTATGCGTCACCATATTGTCACGCAAATAATCAAATCCATATTCATTATTCGTACCGTAGGTTATATCCGCGGCATATGCAGCCTGTTTATCACCATACGACATCTGTGCATAAATAACACCGACACTCAACCCAAGAAACTGGTAAATTTTTCCCATCCAATCAGCATCACGTTTTGCCAGATAATCGTTCACGGTAACAACATGCACGCCATTACCCGATAATGCATTCAGGTAAGCTGGCAAAGTTGCCATAAGCGTTTTACCCTCACCGGTGCGCATCTCTGCAATATTACCTTCGTGCAATACCATGCCGCCGATAAGCTGTACGTCAAAATGACGCATTTGCAACACTCTTTTACCCGTTTCACGTACAACAGCGAATGCTTCCGGAAGTAGATCATTCAGCTCCTCTCCATCTTGGATACGCTGCTTAAACTTGTCCGTTTGAGCACGCAAATCAACATCGGATAACTCTGAAATGACCTGCTCCATTTCATTAATAGCACGCACGACTTGAGAATACTGTTTAATCATTCGGTCGTTGCGACTACCGAAAATTTTCTTGAGTAGATTACCTAACATAAATAATAAGTCTCTAATGATTCCGTGTTTGAACAATCTGTTAAGAAACGAAGTGTGAAATTCTTTCTCGCCCTGAAATATATTACAGGCTGCTGAGAAACTATCTGGAGTAGTATTAAAAACGGGCGCGGAATGTTCTTCCGAATTATTAAGAGCGCCTTAACCCATTCTGTCATGCATCCACTTCCTGGAAAGTTTTTTAACGATCTATTAAGGCTCAATTCAACCCGGCTTTTTCAGAAATTTGGCTGGATTTTGCGGTTTATCTTTGTGTCGAATCTCAAAATGCAAATGGGGTCCGGTAGAACGCCCGGTACTGCCAACCTCAGCTATCTTCTGCCCCTGCAATACAACTTCCCCAAGCTTTACTATCCGCTTCGATGCATGCGCATACCGACTCACCAAATCGTCGCCATGATCAATCTCAACCATATTACCATATTCAGAATGGCGATCTGAATAGATCACTACTCCGCTTGCAGCAGCTTTTATCGGTGTACCTGTTTTTGCGGCAAAATCGACACCCTCATGAAATGCCTTCTTCCCGGTAAAAGGATCAACCCGATAACCAAAACCGGAGGAATACCAATCAGTTTCAACCGGCATTTCAGAAGGTAAAACAAATTTGGTTACCCTGCCATAACGCAATAACGAATCGAGAGCCCCCAGCTTATCTGCTCTTTCGTCAAGCATAGTGGACAATTCCTGGAGCATATCGTCAAACTCTCCAACAGTTAGCTCGTCCGCCAAAAGATCGAGACTACTTTTTGGCCCGCCTTGTCCCGGCGCTTCTTTAAACAGAAAGTCACGTGATTTGATTCCTGAAGATTCTACCAAGCGCTCACCCAAGGCATCCAGGCGAATTAATTGCGCTTGCATATGCCCAAGTTTACTGGCCATAATATTCAAGTTTTCTTGTAAGTGGGCTTGGATTTTCTGGTGTTTCTCTTCTTGCGGATTAACTAAAATCGCTCTTAATAATGGAGCATCGATTTTGTCAGCATAACGTAGCGAAATAAAATTCAACCCTAATGCCGCTATTACAACTATGGCAGAAAAAACACCTAACAATAATATGATACGCGATCTTGTCAGTGTCAGTTTGCGCGCGCGCTCCGTATTACTTGAAATAAAAATAATATTCATACTTTATACTCACAGGGTATTTTTAAATAACCATGCTTCCTCTTAAAGTTGATTCATATCTTGATCTTCTGGGCAAAACGCCCGAATATGCAAGCCTGCTTTCATCGGCACGTCGATTGAATGAAGCTCAATTAACATTCTCTAAACTCATTCCAGCACAGTTAAAACAATATTGTCGTCTGGGTCTAATTCTGGACGGCAAGTTAACCATCCTGGTAGAAAATGGCGCAGTTGCCTCAAAACTCAAGCAAATTTCACCATCGCTGCTAATTAAACTACAGCAGCGTGGCTGGAAAGTTACTGCATTTCAAATATTGGTGCAAGCACATAACTCGCCCAAAAACTCAAGACCATTTGAAAAGCAAGGACATAGTAAAAGAAAATCAAAACTGAGTCAGACGGGCAAAGAATGCTTAACTCAGCTCGCTGCTACGATGTCAGATTCAGAACTCAAAAAAAACCATCCAATTCTTCGTAAGAAAACATCAAGACACCTCAATTGATTACAATGATTCAGAAACGTAATGCAAATGATGGGACAGTTCTAGTAACGAGGCTCATTATTTTGACACATCCGGCGCATCAATTGTCCCAGCCAATCAATGTCCTAGAGAAATTACCGCTACTCTTGCCCACGATTGTCTACTTGATTTTTATTTTCTGTAACCGTCTCGTATATAATGCGGGAATATTGATCAGGTTTATACATGCCAAAGCAATTACACTTAACTGTATGTTAAAACCTTTATTTTTCCGATGATGATTTAATCTCAAAGTGTCAGTCTAGTTCCGAATATCCGACTGACCGTATAAAAACCCTATGAATGTTTTTTATGAAGAAGCTGGAACCTTCAAGATAGGAACCATATTAGCTGACAATAATACCTCGCTACAAATAGAGGCTATCCATGGCAAACGCTCAAAGATTAAAGCCACATCGGTGTTATTCAAATTCGATACGCCTCCGCTATCCGAATTTATGAGCCATGTCCATAAAATTGTTGAAGAATTGGATCCGGATTTTCTTTGGGAATGCTGTGCTCAGGAAGTCGAATTTGCCAGCAATACGCTTGCTGCCGATTATTTTGGACACTCACCCAACCCGGTTGAATCTGCTGCCACATTGATGCTGCTTCAGAATGCTCCGATGCATTTTTACAAAAAAGGACAAGGACGTTACAAGGCAGCACCGCCCGATGCGCTCAGAGCGGCCCTCGTCAGCCTGGAGAAAAAACGCCTGCAAGCAGAACAACAAGCGCGCTATATGGAGCAACTTAACCAATTCATTCTGCCCGAGGAATTTAAACCGCGGCTTCCACAATTGCTCTACAAGCCAGAAAAAAATTCCATCGAGTGGAAAGCGCTCGAAGCTGTTTGTGCCGAAACCAAGCATACTCCTGTAAAGCTAATGGAAAAGTGTGGCGCCATACCCTGTTCACATGATTATCACTTCAATCAATTTGTCTGGCAACATTTTCCCTCCGGCATCGATTTTAATGAATTAGATTCACAACCGGTAGCTAATAATATTAACGACTTACCCTACACAGATGTAGCTGCGTTCAGTATAGACGATGCTTCAACGACCGAAATTGATGATGCATTCTCTGTTACATCCCTGTCATTGGGGAGCTTCCGCATTGGCATTCATATTGCTGCACCTGCTCTTGGAATTGATCCTGATTCTCCACTCGATAAAACCGCTGCCACACGATTATCGACGGTATACTTACCCGGAAACAAAATCACTATGCTGCCGGAAGCAATCATTAATCACTTTACACTCGCGGAAAATACAATATGTCCGGCACTTTCATTATATCTAGACGTTTCTGATGATTTTACCGTCATAAAAACCGAAAGCCGGATCGAGAAAATAAAAATTGTTGCAAACTTGCGTCACAACGAATTAGAGCAACACTTCAATGAAATCGCATTAAACAAAGGAGATTTCCAACATACCTTTAGCCAGGAATTAAGCCTCCTATGGAAATTTGCCTGCAAAATGGAAAATCAGCGTGGCAAGGCCAACGATATCAATAGCGACAAAATTGATTACAGTTTTGAAATCAAAAACAATCGTGTCACAATCAGCGAACGCAGACGCGGATCCCCCATTGATAAGGTAGTCTCCGAATTGATGATTTATGTCAATATGGAATGGGGTAAACAGCTCGCTGATGCGGGCATTACGGGTATTTTTCGCAGCCAGACAAATGGAAAAGTCAGAATGAGCACTTCCCCTGCTCCACATCAAGGACTCGGGGTTTCGCAATATGCCTGGAGCAGTTCTCCCATGAGACGCTATGTGGATTTAATCAACCAACGGCAAATCATAGCGCTATTACGTAATGAACCTCCGTTTTACACCAAAAACAGCGACAAAATTTTAATTGCGATGCGCGATTTTGAAATGATCTATAGTATTTATGGGGAATTTCAACGAGCAATGGAACGTTACTGGTGCTTGCGCTGGTTGGTGCAAGAAAGAATTCAAACCATCAATGCTCAGGTTATTAAAGAAAATTTAGTGAAATTTGACCATATTCCTTTCATCACGCGAATTCCTTCATTACCGGAAATGGCGCCCAGCACTTACGTCAAACTTCAATTATCCGAAATAGATTTACTGGAGCGAACTTTGCATGCAGAATTCTTGCACAAACAGGATGCATGAGATTTATTTATACGGAAACTTAATGAGCCATGCGGCAAGCAAAAAGCTATCTCCTAAAATACCGCAATCTTTAGAGATCTTAGATTTAACTTTCAAGGTTTGATTCTTTGGCTGTGATCTTTCAAACACACGCAATTTCATCCATGGCATCGAGTGGTTATCAATTTTTACAAACCAATCGCATCTTTGTTGCGATAGTATCTTCGCTATTGTTACACATCATTATATTGTTTGGAGTGACTTTTCAATTTCCGCAACCCCAAATTGACAAAATTGCATCCTCCCTCGAAGTAGTGCTGGTTAACAATAAAACCTTGAGCCAGCCTAAAGAAAGTAAATTACTTGCGCAAGATAATCTGGACGGTGGCGGCAATACAGATGATGACCGCAAGGCAAAAACCCCTCTCCCTGTTCTGCCGAAAAGTAAGCCTATCCTCAATGAAAAGGTAGCACAACAAAAAGTAAAACAACTGGAACAGGAAGCTAAGAAATTAATGGCTGCTGTCAGCGATATCCCGAAAATCCAGGCACTCGACACGCAAGGCAATGAAAATGAAGATGAAAACAAGCCGGTGGATGTCGATGCGAATGAATTATTACTACGCAGTCTTGATATCGCCCGACTCAGAGCGCAGGTGGATCAAGATCACGATAGCTATCAGAAACGTCCCAAAAGAAAATTTGTTGGCGCACGCACCAGAGAATATCGCTTTGCGCGTTATGTTGAAGATTGGCGTTTGAAAGTTGAGCGTATCGGCAATTTGAATTACCCGGAAGCTGCCAGAAAAGAAAAATTATACGGCAACTTGCAACTCACCGTTGGGATTCGTGCTGACGGCAGCCTCGAATCAATCGAAGTTAACCGTTCATCCGGGAAAAAGATTCTTGATGACGCCGCCATCAACATCGTAAAACTGGCCGGACAAAATGGATTTGCGCCCTTCCCACCCGATATTAGTCAAGATACGGATATTTTACATATTACCCGAACGTGGGTATTTGCATCCTCTGACACATTGCTCAGTCAATAATTTTTTATTGAAGCTGGAATTTCCTTATCTTTAAATTTAATTAAAAAGTTTCTTACTTATGCCTGATTTGTATGCCGTGATCGGTAACCCCATATCACATAGTAAATCACCACTGATTCATACCGCTTTTGCCCGACAAACAAACCAATCCATACAATATGACGCCCGCTTGGCTCCGCTTGATGGTTTCATGCTGGCTGTGGAAAATTTCCGTCAACAAGGTGGCAAAGGATTGAACGTCACCGTGCCCTTCAAGCTGGAGGCTCATCACCTATCAACTCACTTGACGGAACGAGCGAGAATCGCACAGGCAGTTAACACTCTAAAATTTGAAAACAATGGGATATCAGGTGATAACACGGATGGGGCCGGACTCATTCGCGACATCGAATCGAATCTGGGCCTCTCTATTGCGGGCAAGCGCATACTGCTGCTCGGCGCCGGTGGTGCCGCACGGGGCGTGATTCTTCCACTATTGCTGCAAAATCCCGCTTTACTGGCTATAGCAAACCGCACACCGCACAAAGCTGAAGCATTACAACAACAGTTCACTTCACATGGTCATATCGTAGCAGGTGATTTTATAGCTTTCCCGGAGGAAAAATTCGACATCATTATCAATGCCACTTCCGCCAGTCTACACAATGCACTACCCCAAATACCCGCCAGCATTTTTTCACATGCCGCACTTGCTTACGATATGATGTACAGCCATGAACTCACTCACTTCCTTAAATTTGCTCAATTACATGGCGTGCAACAACTGGCAGATGGTATTGGTATGCTGGTCGAGCAAGCCGCTGAATCTTTCTTTATCTGGCGCGGCATCTATCCTCAGACAAAGCCAGTCATTACAATGTTAAAATCATGCCTGTAAGGCCAGTCTTACGTGCTTCTTCTAATATAGCCGTTGTAATTTCATCAAACCGATTTAACCAAGCGTAGCATCGACCCACAATTTTATAGTGCTGAAGCCGCAACGCGGTTTATACTCACCGGTCATCAAATTGCAAACTGTCCGGCGTATAAACAGTCTGAATTTATTCTCAATAAAAAGACTATTCTTGCAAGCATAAACCCGTTATGACCGAAACGAACAACAATAATCAGGAAAGCTCATCGAATCCATTACAACAAGTCACTTTTCTGTTACATAAATATAAATTAGTGGAGGGTCTGGTTAATTTGCAAGATGACACAAACCCGTCACTCAGCGAATCGGAAGTCCAGAAGCAAAATCTAACCGAACTGCAGGTTTTTTTGGATCAACTTCATCCTGCTGATATCGCAAACATTTTGGAAGCACTACCACTCGAAGATCGTCTTCTGATCTGGGGTATGATCAAAACAGACCGTGACGGTGAAGTATTGCTGGAAACCTCTGACGCCGTTCGTGCCTCGCTGATCACTGATATGGGCACTCAAGAGTTGGTTGCTGCTACGGAATATCTGGACGCCGATGAAATCGCTGATCTTGCACCTGATTTACCGCAGGAAGTGATGGATGATGTTTTCCGTTCATTACCCATAGAAGAACGCGAGCAACTGCGCGCAGCTATGTCGTACCCGGAAGACTCCGTAGGTGCACTGATGGATTTTGATGTCATCACCATTCGTGAAGATGTGAGGCTGGAAGTGGTTCTACGCTATTTACGCCGCCTCGATGAAATGCCGGATCATACCGATCAATTATTCGTCGTGGACCGGAATGAACAACTGAAGGGAGTATTGCTGATCAATCGATTAATCGTCAGTGACCCTGACATCCTGGTTGCCGAAGTGATGACCAAGGAAATGATTAAACTGCGGCCGAACGATGTCGCACAACAAGCTGCTAACGCTTTTGAACGCTATGACCTGGTTTCAGCTTCAGTGGTAGATGAAAACAACAAATTACTTGGCCGTGTCACTGTCAACGTCGTCATCGACTTCATCCGAGAAACAGCAGAAAATGAAGCGCTGAACTTAGCGGGGTTGAGTGAAGAAGAAGACCTTTTTGCCCCGATTCTAAAAAGTGTCAAGAACCGCTGGGGTTGGCTGGCGATCAATCTGGTCACTGCCTTTATCGCATCACGGGTTATCGGTTTATTTGAAGATTCTATCGAGAAATTGGTCGCTCTCGCTGCGCTCATGCCGATCATCGCAGGCATTGGCGGCAACTCAGGCAATCAAACCATCACCATGATCGTACGCGCACTTGCATTGGATCAAATCAATACCCGAAGCGCCTGGAAATTGATCACCAAGGAAGTCGGTGTGAGCATCGTCAATGGCTTGCTATGGGGAACTGTAGTCGGCTTATTCACCTTCGCTATTTATCAAAATGCCGAACTGGGTTTAGTAATGACTCTGGCCATGACGCTCAACTTGCTGCTAGCCGCATTATTAGGCGTCATGATCCCATTGACCTTACGCAAACTTGGCCGCGACCCGGCTTTAGGTTCCAGCGTGATGATCACCGCGGTAACAGACAGCGGCGGTTTTTTCATTTTTTTGGGTTTGGCAACCTTTTTCCTGCTGTAAGGAGAGGTACGTATATACTAATCTTACAAACTTATTAAGATTCCTGCACAACCTCGCCTGCCAGTGCAATAACCAACTAAAATAGAGGGGGTTAAAAGACAGTTGGAGCAAAAGATGCAGATGAGTTTTGGAACACTGGAATTAGCAGAGCGATTGAAGCGAGATAATGTTCTGTTGAAGATTGATGCCCTAATTGAGTGGGAGGACTTACGTCCGAAACTTACGGGTTTATACAAGCGCGAGTTATCGCATGGTGGAGGCCAAGAGCCGTTTGATGGGTTGTTGATGTTCAAAGCGATCCTGCTAGGTCAGTGGCATAGTTTATCGGACGCTGCGTTGGAGCAAGCACTGTGTGTACGCATTGATTTTCTGCAATTTTGCGGACTGTCCTTGTCGGATGCGATACCGGACGAAACCACTTTGTGCCGGTTCCGTAACCGGCTAATAACCAACGACCGGCTAGATGATCTGCTGGCCTCTATTAATGAACAGCTTCAATGCCACGGATTGATGATCAAGGGTGCGACAGGAGCGGTCATTGATGCCACGCTGATTGAGTCAGCGGCACGCCCTAAAAAGACCATCACACTGGAAGTGGATGCCGAAGAAGGTAAGGTTGTTCAGTTTGAAGATGGCAGTCAACCTGGAATCAACTGTATCGAAGAACAAAGCGCGGATCCGGATGCGACCTGGCTAAAGAAAGGCAGGAAGTCGCAGTTTGGCTACCGCAGTTACCTGGTGGTGGACGCACAAGACGGCTATGTGCGCGGGGTTCACACCGCCCCTGCCAACCAGAGCGAAATGATGCATTTCGAAGCCGCTATCGATGGTGCGCATATCGAGGCGAATCGGGTGTATGCCGACAAGGGATCCGCCAGCAATGCCAATCGGCAATTTCTAAGAAAGCAAAAGATCAAGAGCGCAATCATGCATCGCGCGTACAAGAATAAACCCCTCTCGTCACGCCAGAAGCTGGCGAATCAATTGATCAGTAAAAAACGCTATATTGTCGAACAGTGTTTCGGCACAATCAAACGCTTATTCAGAATGGGACGCGCCAGCTACTTCGGTACGACGAAAGTCAACGCCCAAGTCATACTGAAAAGTATCTGCATGAATCTAAAGAAAGCAGCCAACAAAATCTTCGTAGACCAACCATTAAGGGGAGCGATCCGTCCAAATATTACATAAGGGGGAAAAATTCACCTAAAAAAAGGAAAAAACTCCACTTTCTATTAAAGTGACGTGCAACAAGTGTCACTTGGAAAATTTTCTCTGTCACTACAGCAAAATTCTTGCGGTTGTGCAGAGGTCTTTATTTAGTAATATCAATCCAAAGGCTTATCAAATCTAAAATCAGCTACTTGAATTTTGGTTATCAAATCAGCCAAAATCAATACAGCCTGAATTTTAGGATGGGAACTTAAATCATCAAAAGATATATTTTTATGAACAAACTCGTTGCAACTTTTTCTCCAAGAGAATAATTTTTGGGCTTCTTTTCAGTAACGACAAACTCAATCAATAACTCCCGGCTAAGTCTGTTTTTTATCTACAACGAGAACCTCCTGTTACCTGATCAGGAGGTCATTTATTAATTTTACAGAAGAATATCAATACTAAGATTTAATGCAGGCGCACCCACTAGTTGAATTTTTATATCTGCTCCACCAATCACATCACCAGTCAAAATGCCATTAACATAAGTTCCAACAGTAAATGCTTGATCTCCAGGAAGAGTTAGATCTGCATCTATGGGGGAAAGATTTATCCTATCACCCTGTGTTCGATTAAAATCGGTTATTTTATCCATTCCTCCAACCGGGCTATCTGAAACAGAAAAATATCCAAAATCGTCTGCACCACTTCCACCGAAATAAGTATCCGCCCCACTTCCGCCGTTAAAAACATCGTTTCCATCACCCCCATTAAGAGTGTCAATACCCTTGTTACCCACAAGAATATCATTGCCGCCATTGGTCACGATAGTATCATCGCCATCAAGACCAACAAAAGTATTAGCGCTATTATTGCCCAATAAGGTGTTACTAAGATTATTTCCTGTGCCAGAACTAACAGTTCCCTCTAAAAACAACCACTCAAAGTTTGCTGGTAACGTAAAATTGTTCGCAGACGTGTAAACTTTATCAGTACCTGAATTGGCATTCTCCGTTAAGTATTCATTAGCTTGGTTTATATAATATGAATCATCGCCTGCCCCCCCCTTCATCGTATCTCTGCCCTCCTGACCGTCCAGAATGTCATTCCCAATACCGCCCTCTATATGATCGTCACCACTATCCCCTAATATTGTATCGTTTCCATCTTGGCCATATAAAGAATCATCAAGTGTGCCACCGTAGATTGTATCATTGCCTCCAGCACCATAAATTGAAAGATAATAATCAAAATCAGGCGGCTCAAATGAAGTCAGCACAAAAGAATACAAATCTTCATTACTATTTGTGCCATACCACGCTGCATAATAAGTCATTATAAATTTCTTCCTTGTTAAGATATTTTTAGAAATACATGAGATTAGAATTTTCTATCATTAGCAAAACATTACTCCCATAAACATAAAATAAAATAAAATAAAATAAAATAAACAACAGATTGCCTCTCTTGCTTATCAATCTTATGATAACTGATAAGCCTGAATAATTCACTTGTTTTCTGCATCTTATAACCTCTCATTGTGGTAACTTTGAACCTTCTTCTGGAGCATATGCTCGCTTGTGGCGATCAAGTCAGAATACTGAGTATTCTGGAAACCCCACAAGGTAGAATGAACCTCTTCCCTGTGACCGACAAGAAAAGGCAACGTTACTATCACGCGTAGATTATCTTGTCTTTCCAAGTACTTGTCGATAGTATTGGTTTGGTCATCTATGTGACGCGGATTCCATGTAACCAAATTGTGCAGAGCCTTCTCACTATAAATATTGCAAACCATACTGGTCATTTTGTCGAGCGTCACAAAACATATGCCTTGAAAGGTTTCAACGTGGAGAATCTGGGCTTTCTCATGCAATACAGCAATAACTCCGGAAAAAACGTCCCAATGATTATGTTTTGTATCCAGGTAACTCTGCACAATGCTCATTTTCTCCTCGAATTCATCTGGCAAGAGCACATCATCTTCGAGAATTGTTAACCGCTTGATTTGATGCTTTATCGCATGACGCGCCAGGTTTACGTAGGATAAGCCGCACCCCACCCAGCCAGGACGTAATCGTACACCATCGAATACAGCACAATTTTGGGGTTGATTGGCCTCATAGACACGGCGACGAAAAATTGCCTCTGGCATTGATAAGGCAATACGAGAGACATCTTGCGGCAGTGGTAACTTATTTTCAGCCAGTTTCTCAAGTGACAAAAAACCCATGGCGATCAAGAATCGATCAAACATAAATACAAAACGCTCTGAACTGCGGACAGCAGCCTTATGCACTATTTCTGGTGCAATAGGTTGCGCTAATGCATTTCGAACCGCATCAAGCATGGCTTGCACATTACCTTGTTCGAAGAAAGTTACAGCCTCGGAAATTTCCGGATAATCGGCCAGATCTTGAGAAGTTTCAGACACCACAGGAATACCCAGAGAAAGACATTCCTGGATACGTGGCATTTCCAGCAGCGCATTTTCGTAATAATGTAAATTGATGACGATTCGTGCGCGGCGAATCTGATTAATCATGTCAAGACCAAAAAGCTCGGGACTTATATGTACATTAAAATTCTTCTGTAGAGCATCCAACATTTTGCGTCGATGCGGCGAACTGTTGGAATCACCATAAAACAGTACATCACAATTCTTATCCGTCGATGGAACGTGATTCATGTAATTTGGATCGGCACCCACGGGCAAATAATACACATGAGGATAAACTACCTGTTTGCTAGCCAGAAATTCTAAATTGACCAAAGCGTACTCCAGTACAGCTAGCGAACCATTCAATATATGGATGTAGTTGTCAGTAAACCAGCGTGAGCTGACTGATTGCTCCATTTGATAAGCTATACGCCTTTCACCGGGAGGTAGTTTTTTGAACATCTGCGAACAAATCACAATGTACATATCATGTGGGAAACCATTAGGTGCACTCGTCAGAATGTCAACTTCCCAACCATGTATACGAAGGCGCGAGGCAATCAGATGTGCGATAAACAAAGTATGGGGTGTTGCCATGATGCCCCAGCGTTTAGGGGGTCCCATCACGGTAAAATTCTGCATAGCCTGCTCGAGCTGAATCGATCTGAGTCGACTGTATAGACCTTTGAAATCTCCTCGAGCGACATAACGAAAAGCTGCACGAGCTCGGCGCGTGAAAGCACCGATACGACCCATCTGTGTCATGAAGACACGAAGAGGATGTGTAATGCGCCATGATCTTGACTGGTACAGGCTAGCAAAGAGGCGATCATGCTCGGTGACGACCTGATTAAGCTCAATTATCTGCCGATCACGTTCGGTTAGTATTTGGTTAAGCTCGATTATCTGCTTATCACGCTCAATGGCAGCTTGACTAAATTCGATTATCTGCCTATCGCGCTCAGCAATCTGATTATCATGTTCAGCTACCGCTTGTTCAAGGTAACTGAGTTTATCTAACAGAGCAGACTGCCGGAGTTGTGGAGATCTGTTGAGGCGCCTCTCAAATACGCCATGCTTAATGGCAAAGAAATATAGATCATGCGTTTCCATGCCTATTGAAAATTCGGAAAACTGAAATGTATCCGGTATATTTATGGCTGTTCGAATGTCATTTTCATCTAGGTTACGATAATAATCCGCCCATTCAGCATCGATATTTGCCAGAAGTGGAGCATCGTCAGGCGTAGTGCGACGCGTACCATGTTCAGGGCGCCCTATCGTCGCGCAAGTAATGAGCAACACTCCCCCAGGACGCAACATGCGCATTGCATTATTCAAAGTTTGTATCCAATATCGATCATGTTCGAGGCACTCAGTGGAAATAATGATATCGAATGTTGCATCGGGCAGATCAAGTAAATGTGCTTCAGATACAACATCAACATTGCGACCCTGCGCTACGTCAACGCCCAAATAAAGACTTTCGACATCGAATAAATACTGATTATTTCCGTTGATATCGAGAGAACCAATATCCAAAACCATTACACCCGTAAAAAATTGCGGAAAGCGCGCTTTGATGGATTCACAAAATTCTTGCTGTTGAACATGTGCCATTAGTTTTTCCTAATTTCGAATTGTATTCTTGGTTTTTTGTGTGGCGATATCGATATGTACCATGGGTATGCCAACAAGCCCTGTAGATACACTGCTAGACTCGGATTTAAATAGCACCGCATCGGATATCCAGTGATGCTGGATATGTTGATCCTGCGTGCCATTTGCAATTGCCGTAGCAATGCTGTAGTCACCCGCGGGTAGTATGGGCATAAAAAAAGTAAACTCTGCTTGGATTTCGTCTCCAGACTCGCATAACAAAGGGGTATCCATAGCACTAAGATATGTATTATCACCAAAAAGCGCCTGGCCCAAGCGATCCTTGATAACAAATCCAATAATAGGTGAATCCAGAACTACACGTGCGATTGCTTTTATTTGCAAGGTAACCTGCTCACCCCCAACCACCCACGCCAGAACAGAACCTTCCTTGTCAAGAAATTGAACTTCTATGATTTGCGCACCATGTGTTCCAAATGATGGCGCATCCTGGTCAAATTCAAAAATTTCTAGATCGTTGCGCAAATTGCTAGCATTAATAAAATCCCGACGTTGATCCATTCTCACAGAAGAACCGTTTCTCTTACTTTGCAACCCCGCATTAGTTGGACTTATTTTGCCTTGTTGTGCTTCATAATATGCTTTCAGATACATCTCGCATACATCTTTCGGAGTGCCCTCCTGCATTACTCTCCCTTGTTCTAGCCAAATTACCGAGCGACATAAATTTTTTATTGCACCCGTATCGTGACTCACAAAAAGAACGGTACCGAATTTCATAAAACTTCGCATAAAACGCATGCATTTCTGTGTAAAAAATGCATCGCCCACTGCCAGTGCTTCATCAATTACCAGAATATCTGCATCTACGTGTGCAATTACAGCAAAAGCTAGTCTAACCACCATTCCACTCGAGTATGTTTTAATCGGCTGCTCAATAAATTCTCCGATATCGGCAAAGGCCACAATATCATCAAATCGTGCGTTAATCTCTTCCTGACTCAGACCCAGCACGGTAGCGTTCATGTAAACATTTTCCCGTCCGGTAAACTCCGGATTGAAGCCTGATCCCAATTCCAGCAACGCGGCAATACGCCCGTGGGTCTGAACATTCCCACTGGTCGGATTCAACGTGCCGCAAATCATCTGCAGTAAGGTAGACTTGCCACAACCATTGCGACCAATGATGCCGACGGTCTCGCCCTTCTTGATCTCGAATGAAATATCCCTCAACACCCAAAACTCACGAAAAAATTGCTTAGGTTTCCGTCCGGCCAAGCGTTGCAAACGGGGAATGATGATTTGCTTGAGGAAATCGCGCGGATGATCGTAAATCTGATAGCACTTGCTAAGGCTCTCGACCTTAACGGCAATGTCAAAGGACATTGGCAAATCCCTTACGCGTTTTCTGAAACCAGGCGAAACCCAGCCATGCCGTTACTGTGGCAACTGACAAGTAGATAATCCATCCCTGCCAACTTATCCCATTCCCCCAAATCATCACGCCACGAGCCTGTTCAATGACAAATGTCAGGGGATTGACTTGCAAAAATTGATGGTACTCCGGGGGCAAAGCAGTAATCGGATAAAAAATTGGCGACAAAAACAACAGTGCAGTCATCATAACGCCAACAATCTGGCTGACATCGCGTAAAAATACTCCCAGCGCCGCTAAAAACCAGCTAAGCCCTAAAATCAGCAATAAGAATGGAATCAACAATAAAGGAAATAATAAAAGTGTGACTTGCGGCACACCAAAAAAGACCAAATAAAAGATCAGCCAAACCAGAAAACTGATCAAGAAGTGAAAAACTGCAGAACCCATGGCAACAATGGATAGTATTTCCAAGGGAAACACCACTTTCTTAACATAATTTACATTTCCCAGCACCAACCCCGGAGATCGATTGATGCACTCTGCAAACAAGTTATAGATCATTAAGCCGGCAAACAAAACCAGTGCAAATTCTGTTCTGGAATCCGTGCCGCCCTCCCATCGCGCTTTGAATACCACGCTAAATACAAATGTATAAATAATCAACATCAAGACGGGATTAA
The DNA here is from genome assembly GCF_001455205.1 of Nitrosomonas ureae. Taxonomy (NCBI): domain Bacteria; kingdom Pseudomonadati; phylum Pseudomonadota; class Betaproteobacteria; order Nitrosomonadales; family Nitrosomonadaceae; genus Nitrosomonas; species Nitrosomonas ureae. Next base: position 1,641,430 of record NZ_CP013341.1, on the reverse strand, counting down.
AGAATGACCATAATATCCCCATAATGGAACCCCGATAGCGACCAATAACCTCTCTTTTGGCCAGAGAATAGATCAGACTTCGATGGGTCTTGAGGGTGTTGATTAAGGTAAATGGAGAGATCGATCGAGCAGCGTGCGGATTCAATTTTAAAATTCCAAGCTTACAAACAAATTTTTAATCCTGCAAAATGCGCAAATCATTCCTGAAAGACCTTCCGCAATGAACCGGAAGAAAAATTGCACCAATTCATGTTGCTAGATTACAAAATTATGACAATGATAACAGGTGCGACATTATCTACAAAAACGTGAATTAGAGCGAGTCATTTATCGGGAAAGCCGTTGAAAAACATAATTGAGGCAATCATTATAAGAAAAAACAAACGGAGAAACCTAGTTATATGCTTGATCCACATCCTTGACTTCAAAAACATAGAAAATTCATGTATTACATTCCCCGTACCAAACCCTTTGTCATCGCCTTGCCACTATTCAATGCATTATTCTAGTAAAATTTTCCAATAGCTAATGTGATTAATATCACAGGACATGAAAGCCAAATCACTTCCGGCAAAGTCAAAAGTTTATACTTATTGATCCTTCCAAGAGAAGAAAGCTGGCACCCTGCCTTAAATACCGCATCAAATATCCAGTTTGAGCTGATCATAATGCTCGCCTTTCTTTTCTGGGCTAAAATGTATTTTCCTAACACGTCTCTTTGCCCAGATAAAAAAGACGGATGAAAAGACTCAAAATATTCGCCAGGTCCTCTGCGACATTCCGGATTTTAAGAATGGAAGCACCGTGGCATAATCTGCCCTCTTCCTCATCGACCAAAAGAATTCTCGTCTTCGATTCTGCCGCTGATACAATGGAGTCACATGAAAATCTTTGCTGAATCGGTCGATGACAATCTGGATTATGAGTAGCTGCTGATACCAATCATATCAAAGTTCATGCGTACGCCACTGGCGCACAGGAAATGAAGTTATTAAATCGGCGAGATAAGAGCTTTTGCCAAACCAGCATCGAATGCAGTGATCCACACAGCAAAGCCTTTGAGTTCAGTATCACGGACAAAAAAACTTGAGCCGTTTCTGCTGCAATTAATCTGACAAGAATATTCCTACATATATTAGGACATATTCAGTACAGCGTTACTATAAAATTAAGGCGGCCTGTCACTTATTATTTGAGAGCTATAAGAATATTATTCAACAGACCAGACAGAAAGTAGGGGCTAATGGAAAAGTTAGAAGTAGCAAGCTAAAGAGCAACAATATAGTGGGCAAGTGAATAGCGCTTTATTACGGACAATGCTTTGAATGCAAAAGCTCAAAACGGTCTATCAGTATTTTAATAACCTTATCTGGTATATGTAATTGAGTATTCATTACTTGCAGACCTATTCGCCCGCTGTAAATTAAGACCTGCTATGAGCAAAAATCGATTACAGAGAAAACTATCATTGAGTATTAGTCGTCGAAAGATATGTCGGCGTCATAACTCTCTCATCTCGGAACGTTTGCCACTGACTGAAAAAGCTACAAAGCTGCGATTTTTATCACACTGATCAGTATTAAACAGACCTACAATGTAGGCTTGCTTTTTTAAATTTTTTATACTTTACAATTTAATAATATTCCGACAAGAAGTTAAGATATTTATAATATAAAATAATAATCAGTAACTTATAATTCATACTAATTTTTAACAAATAGGATCAAGTGTCTTATATGAATGGTTCAAAATGACCTTAAGAAATTACATTAAGAATTTAAATTTAGCTATACACAGGAATTAATATTCTTTATCAGGTTATTCACAAATAATGCAGAATTATTATATCCACTAACTAGAGGTACAAGAATGAAAACTAGTTTTTTTCAATATCCCGTAACATTATTTGCCCTCCTCATACTACTTTGTATCAGTAGCAATAAAATTCATGCCCATAATCCGCATGATATGGTATTTGGATTAGGCATTTCCCCTAATTACGCTACTGATAAGACTCTCTTTCTGTCCACCGATGCAGAGGCGACTTCAGATCAGTATACAAACATTCTGCGATCATCCGATGGCGGCGCGACATGGATTCGATTGCCAAACGGATTGGATAATGTATTTGCAGATATCTCTATTCGCGTTTCGCCAAACTATGGTACCGATAATACGGTCTTTGCCACCACTAAGGGAGATGGGGTATATCAATCCGTAGATCAAGGAAATTCCTGGCAGCTTTCTAATACCGGCCTTTTTAATCTCAAAGTAAAGGAATTGACTATAGCCAAATTAGGAAACAATGATTACGTGGTTTTCTTGACAACTATGAATGGCCAACTTTACCGGCGTTCCCGGACAGAAACGACCTGGACTAGAGTGCAAAATTCAACCCTAGGCATACAGTTGGTAGCCGTATCACCCAGCTTCACAACCGATCTGACGGCCATCACTGTCAACAAAACAGGAAATCTGCAGAAATCTACCGATGGGGGTTTCACTTGGAACAGTATCGGGAATATCGCAGGAACAACCTTTCATGACATCGCAATGTCAGGAGGGAACCCTAAAGAAGTATTTCTGGCTACTGCTGACGGAATCTATTACAGCAATAATACAGGCGCGACCTTTACCCTCAAACCAGCCAATCTACCATTGGAAGCAATTAACAATGTATCACTATCTCCAAACTATTTAACTGATCGCACAGTTTTCTGTACCAGCTTAACAAAGGCTGTATATAAATCGACGGATGGCGGCGATAGCTGGACTTATCATGCATCAGGAGCGGCAGTTACCGGACAAACAGCTGCATTGGAAGAATTCAGTGAGCTGCAGGTATCCAATACATTCTCGGCAGACCAAACAGTCTTTCTGTCGGCGTATGATGGGCTTTTCATTTCGAAAGATGGTGGTATCACATGGGCTCAAAAACAAACCCGAAGAAATCTGCTCACCGGAGTGGCTTTGTCACCCAACTTCATCAATGATCAATCTGTGATTGCAACAACATACTTCGGTGGGGGTATATACACTTCTACCGATCGTGGTGCGACATGGACCATGGATAGAACAGGGTGGCCAGTCCCAAATAGCCTGAGTCTTCCAATGAGTGCTTTCGATGTCAATTTCTCCCAGAATCAATCAGGCTCCCCTACGGCTGTTGCCTCACGGAATACTGGACATATTGGATTTTCGAACGACTTCGGACAAAACTGGACTACAAAATTTATTCCGAAAATTACTGAGATATCGCCATTTGCTGTCTATATCAATGCATTCGTTTTGTCACCTACATTTGAAACTGATCGGGAAATCTACCTAGGAACAAGGTCACATGGAATTCTTCAAACCCTTGATGGCGGTAACAGCTGGCGCTGGCTGCGGGGTGTCCCCACTACATCCCATATCGTAAGCTTGGCTATTTCGCCTAACTACGCGAATGATCGTACTGCCTTTGCCGCAAATCGCGCTGGAAAAGTTTGGCGCACAACGGATGGCGGTAACAGCTGGTTACAATCACTGAGATTCGATTCAATCACACTACGCGGCCTACCGGGACAGCAGCATTTATCAATTGCCGTTTCCCCTCAATTCGCCACGGACAAATTAGTCTTTATCGGCACAAGCAATGGCTTATATCGCTCAAAGAATGGTGGCAATGTGTGGACTACAATGACTCAGAATCATATAGGCCCAGGAAACGCAATCCATCAAGTTGAATTTTCTCCCAATTTTTCCAATGACCGACTTATCTTCGTCAATGTTCATGGAAAAGGATTATATAAGATTACACTTAACAATCAAGGAAATATAGCAACATCTAAAAATATAGGTACTTCATTGTTGCAAGAAAATATTCAATTTACTGAATTCCGCCTTTCTCCTGGTTTTGCGCTTGATGCCACCATTTTAGGCGTTGCACGAGACAGCACTTACATTTCAAATGATGGCGGCTTGACTTGGACATTAGCGGGTAAAGTTGAATGGTAATACAGCTGATTCCAAGTAATTCCTAATTAGTAACCCTTTCCCACGCTATAGTGTGGGAAAGGGTTACGTGGCATTAATTCGAAAGAAAAATGATCTGGCTAAGCTGATTAAATAATCAAATTTTTATTGACATCATTATTCGTACTATACGCGGGCTGTTCTGTATTGATTATGGTATCACCTTCATTAATTCCTCTTGCCGGCAATTCGAACCAAAAAGTACTTCCGACACCCAATTCACTTTCCACACCAATGCAACCACCCATCATTTCAATGACTCGTCGCGTAAGCGATAATCCTATCCCTGTACCTTCGATGGCACTCCCTGCAGCATCAAGACGATTAAAAGGTTGAAACAACTCTGTCAATCTATTAGCAGCAATACCCATCCCGGAATCGGTAACAATAATTTTTAAATATCCCGAATTATCCGAATTCTTAAGTTCGATATGCACCCACCCGCCTTTCCGATTGTATTTAATCGCATTGTGAATTAAATTGAGGATAATTTGTTTGAATCGGATTCGGTCGGTATATATAACCTTATCCGCCATTTCACTGTGTGTCAGCTTGATATCCTGTCCATCTGCTTGTATTTTCACCAAGTTGAGGCATTCCTCAACAACAGTATAAATATCTATCCACTCGAGTTGCAAATCTATGCGCCCCGACTCAATTTTTGCCAAATCCAGTACCTCATCAATCAATGCAAGCAAATGAATACCCGCCGACTTGATTCCCTTAACGTATGTCAGATGCCGATCATCCAAACCCTCCAACTCAAGCAATTGACTAAAACCAAGAATCGCATTCATCGGCGTGCGCAATTCATGACTCATGCTGGAAAGAAATTCGGATTTAGCCTTATTTGCCCGTTCCGCTTCATATCGAGCCGTAATGAGTGCCTGCTCTGCTTGAGTGCGTTCGGTAATATCTTCAACCATCGACCAGATTAATTTCCGGCCAGAAACATCGCAGATCACCACCCCGTTAAGCTGAACCGGGTAATGACTGCCATCCTTGCGAATATATTCTTTTTTATAGGATGCAAAACTACCTGTCATTTGCATACTTTCAAGTTGTTGGGCCTCCCGTATCGCATAATCTTTTGGTGTAATGTCCCAATAAGTAAGACTTAATAACTCTTCTCGCGTGTAACCGGTTGGAACCAACAATGCCTCATTGACGTCAATAAATTTTCCTGTTTTATAATCATTCAACGCGATACCAATTGGGGACATTACGAACAAGGCTTCAAGCCGGGCTTCGCTATCCCGTTTCTTTTGTTGAAACTTCGCAACTAAAACAACGGGTAACAAAATCAAAAGACCTGTGAATACCAAACCCAAGCGAAAGACAATACTCTCGTTGCCGATGATCGACCACCCTCCTTTAGGAATGGCAGCGATCTGCCAAGAACCATAGGGTAAGGAAATATCCAGCAACATAGGATTTTGCTCAAATAATTGATCAGTACCGAAAAAAACCTCGCCCGCTTTACCTAACGCATCTTTGCCTCGGATCGAAATATCAAATTCTTTCACAAAATCCAATAAACCACTTGCTTGATATAGTTTGTTCACATCAATCACGGCCGAGATCATGCCCCAGAAAACTTTCTTTCCTGATTCAGCATTATCAAGAAATACCGGAATCCGCGCGATAAATCCCAATCCACCTTGAACCAAATCAACCGGTCCGGCGATAATAAGATTTCCGCTATCCCGTGCGCGCAATACCGACTCAAGCTGCTGTGGATGTTCCCGAAAATTGAGACCTATCGCCGCCTCGTTGCCCTCAACCGGATACATATAACGTATTACCAAGTCAGGAGCAGCACCAATATTGCGAAGCTGTGACCGGCCCTTAAATAAATATTGCGCTAATTGGGTAAATTTTTCCATCGACAAATCCGGCTCAACAGAGATAGATGCAGCGAGCCCCTGTACTAGTTGAGCATTACTGATGATTTTTCCTTCCAGGTTAGCACGCAACAAACTTAAGTGAACAAATGCCGCATCACGTATTTCACGTTCCAAATTACGTGAATGCAGGTGATCCGCATAAAAACCCATCACTAATAAACAAATCCCAACCAGCACAGCGGGAAAAAAGAACAATTGCCTTTTATGCAAAAAAGTCTGAAGACGATCTACACTGTTACTCATAAACTGGAGCCTAAAAGACTATCAATACCATTGAGAATGAGCACATACCAATCGAAGATTTAAATTTGCGTTGTGTGGGATTGCAGGTCATGAACCACTTACCCTTCTCATTGTGTCCGTACCTTCGCAGACAGATAATTATGATTAGAAATCATAGCTTGTATACCGCCAAGCCAAAATTTTCACAATACTAGCTGATCAAAGCTAACTTATTCATCGATCTTGTTTTAAATAAAAACCTCAGAAAAGATAGCCTTTCACACTTCTATTCATTCCCTACTTATTTCTTTTGCTTTCTATAATGATAAATATGAACACTGTTCAGTGATTCTAGAGGTAATTCACTTCAAGTATCAAGATAAATAATTGACCTGGCCATCCTATAAGAATACTCAGAACCCTATTGTGCATTAGTCTTATTTTTTAATTGATTATGGGCCATCAAGATGAATGAAATTGTATATCAAGAAATGGTAATCCATTGCGGGAGCATACTATGATTAACCCTATTGATTTGAAGCGATCCCTCGAGCACATCCACACACTGCCCGCCATGCCAGTTATTGCAAGAAAAATGCTGGCGTTAGCATTAAATACCGATGAGGGCGAAACTCAATTACTCAAACTCATCGCACAAGATCCACAAATTTCTGCACGTATTATCGGCTTGTCAAACGCTTCCTTATTTGGTTCTCCAGGCATGATTTCTTCTATCAGCGATGCAGCCATGCGTCTAGGATTAACACATATTAAATCTGTTGCCATCGGTATGGCAGCCATTTCAGCATTCACCAAGCCGCCTGAAGGAAAGCTGAAAGCAAGGGATTTATGGACTCACAGTCTCACTATCGCTTCTGTAATGCGCACCATCGCCAAACACATGCCCCCACGAATCCGCCCCATGGAAGATCAGATTTTCCTTGCAGGTCTCTTGCATGATATTGGCTATAACGTTCTAAGCTTCATCGCTAAAGATCTCAGCGATGCACTTCACGAAAGATTGAGAACAACTCCCGAAGCATCACTATTAGAGATAGAACACGGGCTACTGGACACTGACCATGGTGAGATCGGCGCACAACTTGGAACTTATTGGGAACTACCGGCGGAAATCATCGCCGTGATACGTTACCACCATATACCCGACAAAATGGATTCGCAAATGAATCAATCCTTAGCCAGACTGGTTAATATCGCAGAAAAATTACTACCTGACTTCGGGATTACTGAACACGCTGCACAAGAAATTACTGAACAGGAATGGATTAATCTAGGTATCGATCCCAGCGAAGTCGATGCAATTGCAGAAGAAATCCGAGTCATTGTTGTACAAGTCACACAGCTTGCCAATGCTGCTTGAGTACTCAAGATTTGATCAGAATTTTCTGATTTCTCATCTGAGCACTCCAGCATATAGCTAATCAGGAGAACATAAAATGCGAAAAAGTAATCATCGGTTATATATCGTACAGTTAGCATTTTTTGCTTTTCTTATCCTGACCATCGCACTCACCAGTTCATTAACACACGCAGCGTTTAACTCACATTCAACACAAAATATAAACTGCCTCGACTCCCCAACGAAGGTAATTTAGCTCAATCAGTTAACTTTACAAGCAAATCTGAAAATTTATTTTCGAGCGCTCTACAAGTATCACCTTTGCAAGCGAGCAATTCAGCGAGGGCACTCTGTAAAGAAGCAGAAGATTCACCCGTTAATTTTTCTGCAATATTATAAACAAGATCGGGATCCAACTGAGTATCGTACAGCTCTTTTAAAGGCACTCCCTGGAATGCGGATTCAAAATATGCATAGCTTTTAAATCGAATCCCAGCTTTCTGATCTACACCTGTTTCGATCAAAAAAGAGTTTCTGCTAAATGTTGTTTCTCTTGTTGATGTCTCTATCAATGTTCGAAATGATCGGCCATCGTAGCTGCTTCCAGAAAGCGAAACAGAAGCTAGCTCTAATATTGTTGGAAAAAAATCGGTATTGACAACAAGATCGTTACGAACCAAACCGCGCTGAACATTCGGCCCAGCCATTGCAAATGGAACGTGATGAGATTGATCATACAAATCAGCTTTCCCAACTTTGAAGCGATGTTCCCCAAACCAGTATCCGTTATCAGATGTGAAGATGAGGTAGGTTTCCCGTTCCTTAGAAGAATTTTGCAGCTGATCAATTAATTTTCCAACCATTTCATCTACAGATTGTAACGATCTTATACGCGCACGAAAATTATTGTCAATCCACTCAACATCTTCTGGTAGCAATAAAGAGTTGTTGCGCACATTAAAATTTTTCTTCGAAACATCTTCCTGATTAAATGATGCAAATCTAGGTGCATTCATGCCATTAAATAGATTCTTATGTCGCGTAGCGGGTATCGGCTGACGAGGGGATTCCGTTGATTCAATTGATGCATGAGCAGCATAGGGTGCAATCATCATAAAAAAAGGAGAATCCCCTAGTAGGGCTGCCTCAAGAAAATTTCTAGCGTGCATAGCAATAACATCTGTACCGTATTCTTCAGCGCTATCCCCGTAACTTTTAGTTATCCCATTCTCGTTAAGCTTATAGTTGAAGTACTTTGTGTTGACAAATGTGTACCAGTAATTCCAACCCGGGGGAATATAGCTTTCCGGATCTACTAAAGTCGATGTCCCATATTCGTTGAAATATTTGCCGAAGTAGGCCGTGCTATAACCGCTTTCCTGCAATTTTGTCGCGATTGTCGCTGACTCCAATCCGCTGTTATAGAATGCATCAAAACCACCGGATGGCCTAACATTGGATCTTACACCATGATTTGTCGTATACCTTCCGGTCAGAAAAGTTGCCCGTGATGGACAGCAAGCGGCATACGATACAAAGGTGTTTGTGAATCGAACGCCATTGACAGCAAAATACTCCTGTGTTCTTGGCATAAAACGTAGATCATCAGGGGTCATGTCATCTGTCAGTATGAATATGAAATTAGGCTTAGCTACTGCCGAGATGGGCATAGCAAGAAATGATGCTGAGAATACTAGAATTACTGCTAAAAAAGATTTGCTCATGGTTATATAGCTCTCTAATTAATAATTATGAAAAAATTTCTCTCACTAAACCAGAATTTTCAAACAAGCCATCCAATTTTCACCATTCCTGTTAGAAGTTCGTCAATCCCCCTTTTGCTGCGAAACATAAACATACCCCCCGATTCCACCCAGAATAATCCCCAGCGGGGCTGCAATAAAGATTCCGATCATGGGGCCTTGGTTGGTGTCTTTGGCGATAACCATCGGCCCTAAGAAACCTAGCGTAAAAAATAATCCTCCAAGAATTAACGCGCCTCCAATGACAGCAATGAGCGTATTCATTTTTTCTCCAGCAATCAGTTTCCATGCAAACCCAGCCGCTAGCGCAGCACAGGTCAGAGAAAAAAGTGTATTAAACCAATTGAAAAAGCTAGTCGTGATTGTAAGTATTGTGTTGATAAAAAACAGCACGGTTAAAAACATTAGAAGCGATACAATTGGTTTTAATATATGAATCATTGCTTAATACTTTCATCCCATAGATATAAAAAGATGCCGCATTGTAAACTATCTCGCCGCATAAAACCTGGTGTCTATCGTGAGGTTTAATACATAAGGCTATATGTAAAATGAAAATATCAGATCTAAAACGGCGTAAATTATTGCAGTATGGATTTATGAGCTTAGGGACGTTTTTTGGCAATACCCTGCTGCCTTCTCCAGTCAAAGCTGCCACTATGTCATTATCGCTAGCTGCACGCGGCAAACTTTTGTCGCCGGATCATAATGGTGTACGTTTACCAGCAGGGTTTACTTCACGTATCGTGGCGCACTCAGGTGAAAAGCTTTTTGACTATACTTGGCACGCCGCACCGGATGGCGGCGCCACTTTTGCTTCTCGGGATGGTGGCTGGATTTATGTTTCCAACTGCGAGCTGGAGAATCAAGCAGGCGGTGTAGGCGCATTACGTTTCAATGCACAGGGAGAACTGGTTAATGCGTATTCGATTTTGAGCCAAACCGACCGTAACTGTGCAGGTGGACATACGCCTTGGCAAACATGGCTATCATGTGAAGAAACCGATAAAGGACAGGTATGGGAATGCGATCCATTTGGCCACAAACCAGCACAGGCTAAAAAATCCTTAGGCTTATTTCGGCATGAAGCCATAGCGGTGGATACGCGCAACAAGCAGCTATACCTGACCGAAGACAAACCGGAAGGCCGATTTTATCGCTACACTGCACATTCATTCGATACTGCTGGTAATCCTAACCTGGATGACGGTGTTCTTGAAGTTGCCGAGGTAATTGACGATGGCACCGGCGCAATCCGCTGGCACGCGCTGACAGATCCATCAGCAGCCAATATGCCAACACGCAAACAAGTTCCCCGTAGCACCGCATTCGATGGCGGTGAAGGCATCTGGTATCACCAGAATTTTATCTACTTTGCCACTAAGGGGGATGATTGTGTGTGGGCTTTTGACATACAGAAACAACGTCTCAGCATCCTCTATAGTGCGGCATCAAGCCTCTCACCGGTGTTAACCGGCGTTGACAATATCACCGGCAATGCCGCAGGTGAATTGCTCGTGGCTGAGGATGGCGGCAGTATGCAAATTGTGGTGCTATCTGGAGATAATGTTTTACCCTTATTACAAGTAATTGGTCATGATCGTTCAGAAATAGCCGGCCCAGCTCTGAGCCCCGATGGATCACGGTTATATTTCAGTTCTCAGCGAGGCAAAACCGGAAATAGCGCGGATGGTGTGACATTTGAAATAACCGGTCCATTCTGACGTGATTTCTCGGATCTTCAGGAATCCGACAAGACTTCCAGCATTTGATACTTCCACAAATGAAAGTGATTGAAAAATTGTCTCAAATAAAGAAACAGAACAAGCAATACCTTATCTTATAGATTAAGAGTATCAGTCTGAAATTCAACCATTGAACACTATTTTACTCTCTCAAAAACAACAGCAATTTCTTGGACATGACACAAACAATTTCTCATTTGGATAATTTAAAACGTGCTCTTAATTATCGAAATGCGTTTGTGCATGGCAATCCGAAATCATACATATACCACCGAAACCTTTCATCGCGGGCTGCAACTCATTAAGTACTTTCTGTGCCAGATCTTCCTTACAAGCAAAAATTGTCACGGCATTTTCATCGGGTAGAATTCTATCATCAGGATTTCGGAGACCTCGCGCCCCCCGCCCTCCTGCATCCTTAATAACGGTATATCCGCGTATTCCGGATCTTTTGAGTAATTCAATTAACGCATCATGATATTCTATTTCTACAATGACTTCGAATCTTTTCATTGCTATTGAATTGTTCATTACTTCCTCCCAAAAAACATCATAATCACTAAATAACTTTAGGAAATTCTGATTAAGCTCTTCGACAAGCTTGAAACGAGACTGTGACGTATTGATTTTATGTGCCCTCAACATCCAAGATCACAAATGAATTAACCATATCAAAGCATCATTCAAGATATTGTTTTATATGTGCAGCGCGTTGTTTTATGAAACTATTCCTCTTCATCTCCCAGCCAATCCATAGGCCAATGACTTATGAAATGAAAGAGCATTCTTAGAGAGCTTCTGCTGAAAATGTTAAATCGGCATCAGTGAAACAACATATAAATTTGTCAATATACCCAGCGCGTTCAGCTTGTTATGCTTAATACCCCATTGTGCTTTCAATTAATTCCTCTCAAACATTGAGGCATGATGCCATCTTAATAGAATCGACACGATGTGCCTATTAAGGAAACTATTGTTTTTCCTTAAAGGAAACCATTAAACAAAGTAATCCAAGCGCTACAACGAGGAACAAAGAAAGAAAGGAATGCAATGAATGGTAAAGAAAATCGACACAAATATGTCGCTCGGTGTATAACGTGAAAGAAACTATGACTTACCTGAATGATGGAGACAGAGATCGTTTACCAAGCTGATGGTATTCAGAATAAGTATTCCTAACCAATGGCATAGCTTATCGGATGCAGCATAAGGAAATAAGGGGAAAATCTCCTAAAACATATATTGCAAGGTATCATCTGGAAATTATTCCCCATCAGCACAACAAAATTCTCACGGTTACGCAGAAAACTTTTAATGCTTACGAAAATGCCACGAACCTTAATCTATACAAGCTGCATACGCTGCTGGACATGCAGGATTCAACCCGCCAGCAGGGGTGTTTTTTTGTGCACTCATATTTAACACCTCCAATACTTGCTCGTAATGCTCTTCCCGTGTCCAGAAAATATAGTTGGCATGCAGGGTATCGCGTGCGAAAGCTAAAATCTGTGCAATAGTTGGCACATAGCCAGTTCCATCGCCTTTCGTATTTTCATAATTCTTTGGCATAACCGTTGGAACCATAGGTATCATCCCAGAGAAATCTGCATAGTAATTATAGATTCCCTTATCAAGTTCAAATTTCGTTATTTTATAAAGCAAACCTTCCTCCTCAATAAAAGTATCGGGACTACTCAATGCCGTCCCAATATTTTTTAGACTGCCTACGAATGATGCGAGGATTGAACGAGGATAGTTTACTTCTTGAATCGTCATTGTATTAGGAAAAAACAAACGCATTTGCTGATGCACGATGATCTTATTATTATAAAATTCAGCAACTTGAGCAATTGACAATGGTTCCTTAGGATTTCCCAGAGCGGTTTCTATCATGCTGATACCCTCAAAGTTGGGATGCGAGTTGTAACGCTCTCCCATTGCTTTGAATAAAGCAATCAAGCGATCCCGCACTTGGGGATTCCATAATTTAATATTCCGTCCTCTTATTACTGTGCTGCCATAGTCGCTAGTATAAAATTCACCACCATCATATTCGGCTGTCTTCAAATAATTGGGCACGACTTGCCTGCCATTAAATGATTTAGTTTGTACTTGAATAACAAGACGCTTCCCCCGGGCAGCCAGCTCGGCAAGACGTTTATCAATGGATGAGAAATCATACACACCTTCTGAATCTTCCAGATCCATCCAGAAATACCGGATCATCATTCCCTTCAATGCGGGCGTTGCATCGAGTTCGCTATATACCTGCGACAAGTATTCAGTGTTGTTTTTTCTCGAACCCTTTATTATGTAGTAGTGTCCCGGATGCCACTTCACTGCTGTGGAATCCGACGTTGCTGCTACAGCTCCTAATGGAACTAAAATCATACCTATACAAAATAATAGTGCAGCCCCAAAAATACATGCTTGGTTATTTTGCTTGTCAGTGATCGATGTCCTGAGACTGATTCCCAATAAGGTTTGAATATTACTTCTCATATACCATTCCCTTCTAAAGTTGAAAAATCAGAACTGTTTGAATGAAGCGCGTGATTTCATTTCAGAGACTTGTACAATCTATATCAGAAAGTAAAATGAGAGCGCTGTCCAGCAATTCTGTTATTTTGATTTGCTTTACCTCTGGGGTTTGCCAGATATCCAGTAAGGCATTGAAAAATTTTTAAGAATTGATCAGACAAAAAACCATATATGTCTAATCATTAAGCCTGTTTTCTCAGCATAACAGCGGCGACACGAAGGCATACGCCCCGAATGATGAAGGCCCGAATCTACAAGGGATATTAAAATTGTTGCGAGCTAAGCTCACGCAATGACAATCAAATCGAGACAAACGAACAACAATTTAGCACTGATAGATAATAATCGAAACAGATTCTTTGAGTGTAAAGATCCGGATTATATCTAATTGGCTCCCCGACCAGGGCTCGAACCTGGGACCTGCGGATTAACAGTCCGTCGCTCTACCGACTGAGCTATCAGGGAACTGGTAAGATGCGCATGTTAACGTTTTGAAGCTTTATGGTCAACCATGATATTCACTCAAATACAAAAATCATACTAAAAAAATTTTTGAGCCCTTACAGGCTTTGAGCTACTACCACAACAACATCGAACCGCACCTAATGCGCTCTACTGTATTCTATATTCCCAGCACACAGTTGAAAAAATATTCCATTTGCCGTCACAGTGATATATAACAACCTGATCACTCGGAATAAGCAGAGCAGCTCATGGATTATATGAAATAAACTAGCGGATAGTCATTAACGTGTATAGCAATTATCTTGCAGACCGCAAATCAAATAGCCTTGTTATTTATGTTCGCATGCTTCAACCTGTTCCCCCCATCCCCCGCTCGAATGCAGCCATTGGTACTCTAAAAAAAAATGATGTTACTGAGGCTGTTGTTATATAAAGCTTATTCAATCTTACGATCTCCCAATATAAATATACACTTAAAATGGATTAAGAAGACATAACGATCTTCTTTTAACAACCCAATCCCCTTCCATCGACAATGTTTATTCCATCAAAATTAAAAAAGTTCAAATCGTAAAGTGAATTTCTCATAGTCTTCGACTATATGATTGAAATAAAGAAATAAGTTAATTTCATAATGCTTCTTGTCCCATACTTCGTATAGAAAACCAATATACTTTGTTGCAGAATTAAGTGACAAAATAAAACGACAACAATCGAATTATCAAATTGAGAATCTACGCGACCAGACCTTTAACAAAGCACACCAATTTATCCCAATCATTTCTTTGTCTAGAAAATAAATATGCCCTCCCAATTAATTTCTAAATTACTGACTATTATTCTAATTTAATAAAATAACAGTGCGCTTATCCCACTTAAACAATATTGTTCTTGGACTCTTATTATGTCTTACTAATTCGTTGAATTGCTATGCCCAATTGAGTGGAAGCATTACTGGAACAACAGATTATTTTTGGCGTGGCTACTCGAAGAGTAACGGAAAACCAGCAGCGCAAGCCAATATGGATTATGAATTCAAATCCGGTATCTACCTGGGCTCAAATATTACAACTGTTAATTTTGCTGACTTTGGATTTGAAAATCGTTCTAATTTGGAATTCCGCCCTTACTTAGGCTGGGCCTATAAGGTATCTGATAACTGGCGATTTAATGCGGAATGGACACGCTACATTTTTAATGGAAAGATATTCGATCAAAAGGCCGATTATAACGAATTTTATATCTCAGGCCATTTTCGTGACTTACTGACATCCAATTTCTTTTTTTCTGAAAATAGCTATCAACAAAATCACCCGGCATTCGGATATGAGATTATCGGACGCTACTCAATTACTAATTCAATCCAAATATCCAGCACCTTAGGCTATAATAATCAGAAAAATATACTACAGTATAATTATCTTTACTGGACTGCCGGAGTAACTTGGCATTTTGCCCGCAATATAGGCGTAGATGTTCGTTATTATGGAGCCACGCATACTGCAACAAAGTATTATGCTCCATCATCTCTACATTGGGAGTTTCATCCACATGCCGTTGATGATCGTATATTATTCTCCTTTACTGTAGGATATTAATTTTTCAAAATTGCCTACCAGAATGAACCTTTTATTCAATATAAGTAATTAACGGGTAAATTTTAGTTGGCGTAGAATCAGTACAATAAATTTAATAAAAAACATGCGGAAATACCCGACTTAAAAATGATGCAAAAACCCTTTAGCTCGCAAGAACAACAGGCTAAGGAACGGCATTTGATCGCAGAAGCCGCGGCTGGCAATGGAAAAGCTTTCGAACAACTCTATCAACTCTATTTTAATCGGCTATATCAATTTATTTTTCGTGTTAATAGGCACCATGATTGTATTGAAGAAATTATCAATGATGTAATGTATGTGGTCTGGGAAAAGGCCGCCACTTATGATCAAACGTGTCGACCGTCAACATGGATTTTAGGTATCGCTTATTTAAAATCATTAAAAAGCGCCAAGCGGAATACAAAAAGAGAAGATGAGTCAGTTGAGTTTAATGATGAGCTAGATTACTTCCCTGACCGAAGAGTCCACTGGGTCTCGCAATTAGAAGACAGTAATTGGCTTGAAGCCGCACTTGAAAAGCTATCGGCGGAACAACGTGCCGTTGTGGAAATGACATACTTTCAAGGATTACACTACAGTGAAATTTCAGAAATTATGCAATGTCCGGAAAATACAGTAAAAACCAGAATGTTTCATGCACGCAAAATTTTAGCTAAATTTTTTCTAGAGCTTAATAGCAGGAGTTAACGGATGGTATTCACGCAGATCAAAATGACCAGTCAAAGTGAACATCAAAAGGCATGGGATCTTTTACCTTGGTATATAAACCGATCGTTAGATCCTATTGAACATGCGATTGTAAAAAATCATATTAAGACCTGCATTACGTGTAGAATCGAATTAAATCAACAAGAGCGACTGTTCAGGGATATTCAGCAAACTGATTTGCTACAACAAGTATCACAAGCATCTTTTGCTCAATTGAAAAAACGGATTGAAACACAACCAGAAGTTTATATTTCGAGTAAAAATACTGTTTTAAATAAAAATTTAATATTTCTTCCCTTCCAAATCCGGTTTCTTAGCTTTGCAAAATACACTGCTTTAGCAGCTAGCTTGCTCTTCCTGGCAGCACCGTTCATGTTTAATTCTTTGACTGTTCAGCCTGAAATAGAAGGTGCATACAGAACGCTAGCCAGCTCAACTGAAAGTGCAAACGATACAAATAACGTCGTTAGGGTTGTTTTTGCGGATCACCCTGATTCAGAGCAAATTGACGCCGTAGTGCACAGCGTTTCAGGACATATCATTAAAGGGCCCTCTCCAAATGGCGTTTACGAAGTTCGAATTGGTGATCATCAAACAGATTCTCAGCAAGTAAATGATGCAATTTTTCGTTTGCGAGAGCACTCATCTGTTATATTTGCTGAATTGGCTCAAGGGTTATCCGTGTCTGAATAGGTTCATACTTTGATGTTAAATAGCCATTTAAAAATCTATCTGGGTATTGCCTTATGGTTAATGGCAATGGTTTTTGCTTTTCCGGCAAAAGCCGGGCGGGACTTATTTATCGATCCTGAAGTTTATGATAGCAAACAAACAAATCGCATCATATTAGTAACCTACACTGATATGCACATCAGCAGCATCCCCATTGGGATGTCCAATCTAACCTATCGCCAAAGGGGCAGCTATAGCAGTTCGACCTGGAGCAAAAGAATAGCATCCAGTATTGGAGATGACTACAAATTAAAAATTCTTTCCCAGTGGTCAATCAGTGAGATTGGTGAGCACTGTGTTGTATATGCAATTGATGAGAATCGTTCTATCGATGAGGTCATTAATGCATTAACCAATGACCATCGCATCAGTGGTGTTCAAACAATGAGCACATTCCAAGTTATGGCAAGTAGTGAATACACTGATCCTTATTACCGCCTGCAAGCCAACATTCAATCAATGAATATCAATGAGATACATAAGCGGACTACGGGCAAAAATGTAACTATCGCAATCATTGATACCGGTGTTGATACCAGACATCCTGACTTGGAAGGCCAAATTCAGCACAGTAAGAATTTTGTTGCGCAAAAATCACTGGAACAGCAGCCAGCCAGCGAACTTCATGGTACAGCAGTTGCTGGAGTTATTGCAGCCAAGGCGAATAATGGGGAAGGCATAGTCGGTATTGCCCCGGATAGCAATGTAATCGCACTAAAAGCTTGTTGGGAAGTTAAAGCAGGTAGCCTTGAAGCCATCTGCAATAGTTTTACACTAGCATTAGCAATTAACTCAGCTATCGAGATGGAAGCAGATATTCTTAATTTAAGCTTAACTGGACCGTATGATCCTCTCTTGGCTAGATTGATCGAGAAAGCCGTTCAGCGCGGCATCATTATCATTGCTTCGAAAGCTGATAAAGACGACGAAGAATCAGGATTTCCAGCCCGGCAACCAGGCGTCATCGGTGTTAGCAGCATAAACGCCAACAATATCATGCAATCGTTATACGAAGATCATCTTCTTACCGTATATGCGCCGGGTGAGGAGATATTAACGACCTTGCCCAAAGGTACCTATGACTTTGTTTCCGGAAATTCTTTAGCAACAGCGCATGTTTCAGGTCTCACTGCTTTATTACTACAATTGAAGCGAGATTTAACGAATCATCAACTTTTCAATTTGTTAGTAAAAGCAAACGAGCCGAGCTTTCATAAAATATTCAGAAACCGTCAATTAAATAATGCAATTAAACTCACATTGAGGTCTGAAAAACAAAGCAAAAACAGAGTTAATTAATTGATTTATAAATAACATTAAATTATCTTGCAATAGAAAATAAATCTTTGGGATCCCATCAGTTAGTTTCATACAGCACATTCTATCAGTGCTCTCTAATCTTAATATTTACAGGTGCGCGGTTACTCTGAACCGACGTGCGAGTCTGATTTAACCCTAATACTGTAATGCGCTGTGCGACACTGAAACTGGGCACACCATCTTTGTCACGCAAAATAGATGACACTTTGTATTCTAGGCTTCTTGAATTTGAGTCAAAATGAATATCGTGTAACCAAATCCCGGCTCGTTGCACTTGCTGCTGCTCACACTCATATGAAAGATCCCAGCCGGTCAACAATGGTACAGCATAATCAAAGGGTAGATCTCTGATGCGGAATGTCTGAGTGCGAACAATACCATCGACATTTTTGCGGCAAATATCGGTTTTTCCAGTGCGGGAATTCAACGCCAAAAAATCTGCGCGCAATTTAACGCTAGTGCCACGGATCATTGCAGCACGTGCCTTGATTCGGTATGTGCGCGTGCTATTATCCTTAAACAATGTCTGCACGGCCCAGTGCGGACTGCCATCCAAACTGGGAAACATGCCGGATTGAGAGAGGCTGTACGCGGCTTGCAACAAGCGATAATCCACGCGATCTCCCCACTTGCAAGGCGGGAATCGCCACTCGCACTCAAATGTATCATCGAACTGAAAATCAAATCCACGCGGAATAATTGCAATGGTGGCGTTACCTTTTAACGTACCTCTGCTTCCAGTATTTTCCAGCGTAGCAAGTGCGCCCTGATTTTTGTCCTGTAGTGTTGAAACCTCAACTCCGTTGTAATCGTCTTCAATCGTGGCATCAAAAAAAACTGAGCGAAAGCCAAAACCGCTATAAAATACACAAAATTCATAAGCATCTTTGCGATTCTGATCATTTAGTCTACCTTGTGCTTCAAATACTAAAAAAGTAGAACCCTCACTCTTGATCACCTTACTATGCGTGATGTCCGCAAGCATCGAATTGACTTCGCGGTCGCCATGCAAGAATCGCAGATCCCAGCCATTCAATACCACTGTGCCTCTATCCACGTAACTCGGTAGTTCAATCCATTGAAGCACAGTAGCCGTCTCTTCACCACTGTCATGCTGAACACATTTACTTCCTTCAATCAGAATGAATTTTCCTTCATCTTCAAAAACCGTTCTTCCTTCTGACTTGAAGGTCAGTTGTTCAAAGGATGTCGGAGCTTTTATTTTATTCGTTGAATTGCTCGCTTTTTGTTCCTTGTAGTTGCTGGCGCAGGCGGGAAGCACGAGTAAAATGAATAACGCAAGCAACATATACCCGTAGCGAATCATTTACTCTCTCCAGAAGTTAGTATCGTCATATCACAACAAGCTTTCTTAATTCATTTTTGCAAAATCCTGTTGTTACTAGAATAACAAAATAATCCTGGCGGCTGGAATAATCAGGTTAAAAAATTGGTGATTGCAACAAATTTTTCCACTGATAAATTTTCCGCACGTAACCCAGAATCAATATCCAGCGCGCTAAAATCCTCCACAGTTAAATATTGTTGCAATGCATTACGCAAGGTTTTACGGCGCTGCGAAAATGCTGTTAATACAATTTGTGAGAATAATGTTTCATCAATAGCCATCAACAATGGTACCGGCCGGGGAATCATGCGCACTATAGCTGATTCGACCTTCGGTTGCGGACGAAAAGATTCTGCTGGGACGTCAAATACATATTCCATGTCGAAGCGGTACTGCAACATGATGGAAAGCCGCCCGTAATCGGATGTCCCCGGCACACCTACCATGCGCTCGACCACCTCCTTCTGCAACATGAAGTGCATATCCAGAATATGCTCAGAAAACTGGCTCAGGTGAAACAGTAACGGTGTAGAAATGTTATAAGGTAAATTACCGATAATTCGCAGTTGATTGCCAAGAGCAGAAAAATCAAACTGCAATGCATCAGCCGCATGAATGGTCATATTTTCATGCGAGAACTCGATCTTCAATTTATCGACAATGTCACGATCGATCTCCACCACATGCAAATGATCAATCACTTGCAGTAGAGGCCGCGTTAACGCCCCCAAGCCCGGTCCTATTTCAATGATGCGATCATCTTTCCGCGGATAAAATTCCGTTATAATTTTATTAATAATGTATTGATCAAAAAGAAAATTCTGACCGAAACGCTTACGGGGATTATGTCGCATGACTATAAAAGGATACTTGGTTACCGGCCAGTTGAGCAGCCATGTCAATGGCTGTCAATAGACTTCCGGCATTTGCCTTCCCGGTTGCAGCCAATTCCAGAGCCGTGCCATGATCAACTGAAGTTCGAATAATCGGCAATCCTAATGTGATATTTACGCCACCGCCAAAACTCGCGTGCTTCAAAACAGGCAACCCCTGATCGTGGTACATGGTGAAGATGCAATCATATTGTTTAAGTTGTGCAGGACTAAATAACGTATCCGCCGGAATAGGCCCGGCTAACTGCATGCCTTCAGCCCGTAGTTTATTCAAAGTGGGAATAATGATATCAATTTCTTCGCGTCCCAGATGACCGGATTCGCCCGCATGCGGATTAAGTCCCGCGACCGCGATACGTGGTTTATCGAGCATGAAACGGGTGATTAAATCACGCTGAAGAATACGCAATTTACATTCAATGCTGTCTGCAGTAATCGCCTTTGCCACATCCTTGAGTGGCAAATGAGTTGTCGCGAGAGCGACACGCATGTTTCCACCCACTAGCATCATGACAACCGGGCTATGCATCAATTCCGACAAGTACTCTGTATGGCCGGTAAAAGAAAAACCGGCATCATTAATCACTCCCTTATGCACCGGTGCAGTCACCGTGCCGTTAAATTGTTCTGATTTACACGCTTCAACAGCGCGATCCAATGTGGCCAAAACATATCGTGCATTTGCCGGATTAAGCCTCCCTGGTACTACCGGTTCCGCAGTAGGAATGTGCAAAATCTGCAAACTTCCCGCAGTATGCTGAGCCGGAGAAATCGCAGAAACCTCGATCAGATTTAAAGGAAGTCCAAGTTGTTTCGCACGTTGCAGCAATACGTCGCCATCTGCAATCACCACCAGCTTGCATGACAATGATTGTTGTGCGATCTGTACGCATAAATCGGGACCGATTCCTGCCGGTTCTCCTGCAGTAAGTGCCAATGCCGGAATGAATTTTTGATTCATAATTCCTGATCCAGACGATATTCGATATAGGCTTGATCACGCAATTGCTGTAACCAATCCTGAATAACCACATCGGCCTTGCGAGTCCTTATCGCTTGTCGCGCTGATTGTCTGCGTCGGTCAAGACTGATATCCTGAGTACGACGCTCCATAACTTGAATTAAATGCCAGCCAAATTGAGATCTTACCGGATCACTGATTTCACCGGGTAACAGCGCATTCATCACCCGCTCGAAATCCGGCACGGTATCCCCGGGTGAAAGCCAGCCCAAATCGCCACCGGATGATGCACTGGCATCTTCAGAGTAGAGCTTGGCAACCTCTTCAAAACTTTCCCCTCGATCCAATCGATCTTTAAGCGCAAGAATTTTTAGCTTCCCATCGTTCTCAGAAGTCAATTCATTGATCTTTATTAATATATGACGTGCATGAGTTTGGTCAATAATGACCGTCGGCGTTTCCTGAGCACGCCTACCCAGTAATTTAAAGATATGAAAACCATTCGGGCTTTGCACGATTGATGTGATATCACCTGGCTGAAGCACTTCCAGTATTTGAGCAAAAGCCGGTCCCATTTGAGAAATTGGGCGCCATTCGATGATACCGCCATTTTTTGCATCTGCCGCATCAGAAAATTCAGAAACTATCTGTGAAAATTCAACACCTTCTCTCAATCTGGTCAAAGCCATTTCAGCACGTTCGGCTCTTTGCTGGATCTGATCTGCGGTCATGTTTTCCGGTACCAGGATCATAATATGAGCGAGACGATACTCATCATCACCCACAGCCGATGCTTCCTGAGTCTGCAAAAAATTATCCACTTCTCCTTCTGTAACATTGACCTGATGTTTAACCTCCCGTTCTTTAAGTCGTGCGATAATCATTTCTTCCCGAATTTCTTCGCGAAACTTGTTATAGCTGATGCCGTCATTCTCCAGCACAGTATGAAATTCAGGCAAAGTTAATTGATTATCTAGGGCAATGCGGTTAATAGTTTCATCCAATTCAGGTTCAGCAACGGACAAACCGACTTCCTGTGCATGTTGGATCTGTATGCGTTTGGTAATAACAGACTCCAGTACCTGTTCTTCCAAAATATGCTGATCCGGTATTTGCATTCCTTGTTGCTGCATTCGGCTGATAGCTGTTTTTATTGCCTCATCAAGTTCATGGCGGGTAATCACGTCTTCATTCACAACAGCGACTATGTGATTAATCGGCTTAGCTTCCGGAACAAACGCCAATTCTTGTGCGGTAATTTGAGCTGGTATGAGGATAATGGTCAGTATCAGAAAAATCCAAAAATCGTTTTTTTGATGCATAGAATGATGATACGTGATGAATACAATAATGCAAAACCAATATAATTAATGAACGCTGGTATATCCAGGAATCGTCTGCTGCAATACTTGCAGCGGGTTGTTACCTAGCCCCATCAATCCTTTGAGCTCCAGTTGCAAAAAAAATGCTGTTGTTGTTGTCTGTGTTGCTGTCGTCAATCGTTGCAATACTACCCTTAAAGCCCAGCAACAAGAGTTGTATTCAAGTCCTGCCAGACCTGCCAGAATTTTATCGTCGTTTAATGAATAATTTACCCGCGTAACACCACGCAAATTCCCATAAATAGGCCACTGCATCGACGTGTCGACTTGTTCAATGGATGTGTCGACTTGTTCACGTACATCACGTGTAAAGCGATAACCAAAGTTTAGGACCTTTCCAGGTTCCGGTTGATAACTGATACCACTGCGGATTTTTTCAATCACCCCTTTGGATTGATCGATCTGAACATTCGAATCGGTGCTGATTTCCTGGGTTAAACGACCTGAGATGGCAGCAATAAAATCCGATCTTCCGCTGGTCACCTGCGGCAACGGCAACTGAATTCTGGGGTCAGTGAAATTCACCATCTGACCGACAGCCAATCGCAAAAATTCGATGCCTGTATCCTTATCAACGAAACGGGATGTAAGGGCCGCTACCGCACGATTGGCATCGTTAATACGGTCACCGCCACTGAACTTGTTTTCGGTCAGCATCTGCGCAAAGCTGAAGTCATTGACTGCCGAATCGAAATTCGGCAAATAATCCTGATTACGATAGGGTGCATAAACATAAAACAAACGTGGCTCAAGCGTCTGAATAATATTCCTATCACCCAAATTCAATTGACGATCAAATGCAATTCCACTATCCAGACTTACAATGGGAACCGTGCGATCCACGTTTTCCCCCTTGGTATCGACCGGGGCCGCCAGATTATAATGCGTGTAATGCAAGCCGAATTTGGGGGTAATATAGCCATATTCATTGCGTAATGGCGCACTGACGCTGGGATAAAAAATAGTCCGATTTCCGTCCACAAGCGTCGGATGATAAAAATTCGTCCAACTACTCTGCAGTTCAAAATCCAGTTTCCCACCCACATTATATTTGGCCGCATTCACAGCAAAATGCGGCAATCTTTCATAAGGTGACACAATTAATGCAAAGGGTTCCTGAATAGTCTGAAAACGTTGCGCAAATCCGGTGAAATTCAATACACCGTCTGTTCCCAACCTACCGTTATAATTCACCCCTCCCTGTTGCGACAAGTTGACCAAACTGGTTTGCGCCAGATTGGGTGTTAGCTCACGAAAATAACGATCATCCGATACTTGGTTGTAATTCATAAAGCCCTGCCACCCTTTCCCAAGATTTTGCGTGTGCGTAAATAAAATACCCCAGCGGGTTTGATTTCTAACAATATCATGCGGCAAGATATCAAGCTGCAGATGGCCGTTCATATTGTTATTACCGATATACCGAAACTCATTACTCAGCAAGAAACCGCGCTCAGTCATAATCCGTGGTGTTATCGTGGCATCAATATTGGGGGCAATATTCAGATAAACCGGCAAACCTACATCAAAACCGGTTCTAACGTTATACCCCGCAACAGGAGTCAGTAACCCGGACTTACGTTTACCGCTATAGGAAAAATCCAGCCAGGGTGAATATAAAAGCGGAACATCTTTAAACACGACACTGACATGACGTGCAGTGCCCACTTCTTTTTTGTTATCAATTTCCAATTCCTTGGCACGCAAATACCAATCATGATTTCCTTCCGGGCAAGCAGTATAGTTGGTATCTTTAATCCGGTAATTATCTTTACCTTCGAACAACAAGATATCGCCTGCACCGCGCCCCTTGCCTTCTTTCATCGAATAACGCGGCTCGGTTAACTGACCTACTTCGGTTTTAAGGTTAATTTCAAGCCGTTGCCCTTGCAGGACATCGTTGGGTCGTTCCAAACGAACACTACCTTCAACCTCTGCATCTTCCGTTTGCTGATAATATTTCATCCGATCCGCAGTGAGAACATTATCGCCATGATGTAACACCGCATCTCCAACCGCTTCGATTTCCTGCTTGTAATAACCAGTAATCCTGTCAGCCTCAATCAGTACCGGTTTTTTCTGCGGTTTTATGATTGATTTTTGCTCGCTTTCCAGTTTGACGGGAGATGATTCATTGCTCCAGCAGGTCAGCGGCAAGCCAAGCAAAATGAGAAAGAAAATGCTTCGGATAATTTGTTTCATTATTTTACTGCTAGTTTAGAAAATCCCGGTGAAATTGATTCAATTGCGCACTTTTTCTTTTGTTTTGATTCATACACCCGGATAACCTCAATATGACTATTCAAATTACTAGCTATTGTACTATCTCTTTTAACAGGCAATCTATCAAAAAACAGAATTATAATTCAGCAAGATAGCAAAATTATAATTATTTATCGCGCGCGAAACATAAAATAAACCGCTCCCATCATGCACAACGCAGCCCACAAATAATCCAGCTTTAGCGGCTCTTTCAAATACAGTAACGCAAAAGGCACAAAAACCGTTAGTGTGATTACTTCCTGGAGTATTTTAAGTTGTGCGACTGACAACACGGTATATCCGATCCGGTTAGCAGGAACTTGCAACATATATTCAAAAAATGCAATGCCCCAACTGATCAATGCGGCAATTATCCACGGTTTGTGATTGAGTTCTTTTAAATGGGCATACCAGGCAAATGTCATAAAGACATTGCTGATAATCAATAAAAAAAACGGTTTGCCAAATCTCACGCAAAATTAAATCTCCAAATCACTCCAGATTGCATCAATTCGTTGCTTGATCGCCGCATCCATCACAATCGGCGTTCCCCACTCCCGATTTGTTTCACCTGGAAATTTATTCGTCGCATCCAGCCCCATCTTGCCACCCAACCCCGAGATCGGGCTGGCAAAATCCAGATAATCAATCGGTGTATTTTCAACCAGCAAAGTATCGCGTACCGGATCAACCCGGGTAGTAATCGCCCATATCACTTCTTTCCAGTCGCGCACATTAATATCTTCGTCGGTGACAATAATGAATTTGGTATACATAAATTGACGTAAAAAACTCCAGATACCGAACATCACGCGCTTGCTATGCCCTGCATATTGCTTTTTCATACTGACTACCGCCATACGATATGAGCATCCTTCAGGCGGCAGGTAAAAATCAGTGATTTCCGGAAATTGCTTTTGCAGCAACGGTACGAACACTTCATTCAACGCCACACCGAGAATCGCCGGTTCATCGGGCGGTTTTCCGGTATAAGTGGAATGATAAATCGGATTGCGTCGCATCGTAATGCGATCGATCGTAAATACCGGAAAAGTTTCCTGTTCATTGTAATAACCGGTATGGTCGCCGTAAGGCCCTTCCAGCGCAGTTTCTCCAGGATGGATAGCGCCTTCCAGCACGATTTCTGCGCTTGCCGGTACTTGCAGGGTATTGCCGATACATTTCACCACTTCCGTTTTGGCACCACGCAACAAACCGGCAAATTGGTATTCGCTTAAGGTATCAGGCACCGGGGTCACCGCACCCAGGATAGTCGCTGGATCAGCGCCCAACGCCACTGCCAAAGGATAAGGCTTGTCGGGATATAGCAGGTTGAATTCACGAAAATCCAGTGCCCCACCCCGATGTGCTAACCAGCGCATGATAACTTTATTGGGACCAATCACCTGCTGGCGGTAAATACCCAGATTCTGACGCGTTTTGTGCGGCCCTCGTGTTACCGTCAGACCCCAGGTGATCAATGGCGCAACATCCCCCGGCCAGCACGTTTGAATCGGTATTCGGCTTAGATCGACATCATTCCCCTCCCACACCACTTCCTGACACGGCGCACTGCTTAATTCTTTGGGCGCCATATTCAGCACTTGTTTCAGTACTGGCAATTTATCCCAAGCATCCTTCAATCCTTTCGGCGGATCAGGTTCTTTCAGATAGGCTAATAACTTACCGACTTCGCGCAACGCTTCGACTGATTCCTGCCCCATCCCGAGTGCAACCCGTTTTGGTGTACCGAACAAATTTCCCAGTACCGGTATGTCATATCCTTTTGGACGTTCAAAGAGGATTGCCGGCCCCTGTTTTTTAAGGATACGATCACAGATTTCCGTCATCTCCAACACGGGATCAATTTCTGTTTGAACACGCTTCAGTTCACCCATTACTTCCAGCTGTCCCAAAAAATCGCGCAAATCTTTATATCGCATAAGAAATCCTTAATGCTGAAAAATCAGGAAGTCGAGCGCGATGCCAACAAACACCACCAAGCCTACCCAGTTATTATGCAAAAATGCTTTAAAACACAACGCTCGCTCACGGTTACGAATTAACGTGTATTGGTATGCGATCAACCCCGCTGCCACCACTAGCCCGGCGTAATAGGCCAAATTCATCTGCTGCCACTGACCGATTACAACCATAACCACAATAAAACAAACATGACATATCATCACACCCAATACATCGAACTCACCCAAAGTAATCGCCGAAGTCTTGATTCCAATTTTCAAATCATCCGGCTTATCGACCATGGCATATGCAGTGTCATAAGCTATGACCCAAAACAAATTGGCCAGCATTAAGATTCCGGTAATCATTGGCAAGCTATTCGTTTGCGCAGCAAAAGCCATCGGAATGCCAAAACTGAATGCGATTCCCAGATAAGCTTGCGGCATTGCAAAAAAACGTTTAGTAAAAGGATACGTCCCTGCCAAGAAAAGAGCCGGCACGGATAGGAGAATAGTCAATTGATTTAATGGCAAGATTAGCAAGAACGCTCCCATACTCAATCCCGCCGCCAGCAGCAAGGCTTCTTTGGAACTGACCCGGCCCGCCGCCATCGGTCGATTCTTAGTGCGCTCGACATAAG
The DNA here is from genome assembly GCF_001455205.1 of Nitrosomonas ureae. Lineage (NCBI taxonomy): Bacteria > Pseudomonadati > Pseudomonadota > Betaproteobacteria > Nitrosomonadales > Nitrosomonadaceae > Nitrosomonas > Nitrosomonas ureae. Next base: position 1,613,583 of record NZ_CP013341.1, on the reverse strand, counting down.
GATCAATTTCGCGATCGGCAAAATCATTGATAACACAGCCCGCCGAGCGCATCAGCACGGTGCCCAAAACAAAAATAAGCAAAATATGCCCATCGGGTAATCCCTTTGCCGCAAACCACAGCCCCCAAAGCATCGGCCACAACAAGAGCAAAATTCCAATCGGCTTGTCCAGCCGCATCAATTGTGAATAAGTTTTAATTCGATCAGCAATATTCACAAGGGTAAATCCAAAATTGCTGGCAAAAATACCTCCGTTACTAAAATCGATTGCTCGTGCAACGTAAATAAAGAACGCCGAGCCCATAGATAATGGGGTTTTTCTGGCAAACATGCGCAAGCCCGATCATACAAAAAATGGCCACGGCTTATTTTTTTAAATTCCAGTGGTGTGCGCTTGATTCTTGGGTTGGTAAATAACACCGTCCCTAAAGATTTATTACCCAAGCCACTTAATCCTCGCCACGCACCTCGCAAGTCTTTATGCGCTACCACCGAATGCGCAAACACTACAGGCGTGGAGTCACAATAGAGATACACTTCCCGCACCATCGCCAACTCACTCGCGCGCAATCCCATCATTCTTTGCTCATCCTCATAAATTCTGCTGAGTGATTGAAAAACACGCTTGACACAAAACTTCACGCAACGATCCTGGATACGGCGCGTCAAGGATCCCCGGTCCTGCAACCAGACACGGTGATGGTATGAAATACATGTCAGTGCAGCACGCCATGCCAATGGATGGACTTTATTCATTGTGGCAAAGCAAATAATTGGGATAATTGCATGACGCGTAATTTTCTACTGCTACTGAAATCAGGCAAGCCGCTCTAAGCTAAGAATTGTTGGAACGGAATTATACAATAGTCTCAATGCCGGAATGACATAGCCCGCTAAAACTATCGTAGTGGATCAAACAACCAAAACCACATAAATATATAACTATCAATAATCAATTTCTTATCGTAACCATGGTAACTGTTATTATCTATATAATATTTGAAATAATTCCTTAAAATTGTTTGATGTCGAGAGAAAAATCAACTACGGTGATAGAAATACTTCTATGGTATCCATCTCATTTCATGAACTATAAATGAATACTGCGCCCGCCATCCACTGCAATAATTTGTCCTGTAATATAAGGCGCATCAGCAATTAAAAATTGCACGGTTTTAGCAATATCATTCGGTTCACCACAGCGCTTGAGCAAGGTACTGGCGATTATCTGCTGACGCGTTGCTTCATCCTCCCAGATACCATCTTGGGGCCATAAGATGGGGCCCGGAGAAACTCCATTGACACGAACATCGGGCGCCATCTCCACCGCCAGGGATTTGGTCAGCGCTAACAATCCGCCTTTGGCGGCATTATAAATCACATAATTCTTCAGCGGCCGCTCGGTATGAATATCTACAATATTCACGATACATCCCCTCTGCTCTTTAAGATATGGCGCTACTGCTTGGGTCAGAAAAAGGGGTGCTTGAAGATTGCTGCCAACAAGATCGTTCCAATCTTCCAATGAGCATTGAGAAAGCAGTGTCGGAAAAAAACTTGAAGCATTGTTAATCAGCACGTCCAGTTGCCCAAAACAGTTAACTGCCTTTTTCACCCATTTGGAAAATGATCCAATCTCTAACAAATTGGCCTGCACCAAAGCCACCGAATCAGCCCGTTCCCGATTCAATTCATCATGCAATAACTTGGCCTCTTCGAATGAAGACCGATAATGCACAATCAATCTGGCACCCTGTGCATGCAATCTGCGGCAGATAGCTGCGCCTACCCGTTTCGCCCCCCCCGTAACCAGAATCACTTTTCCCTGCACTCATACCTCCTTCAAGTACTGCTACACTATTTGCTTTTGCAATTTACCATAAAGAAACTTGCTTATGTCTTTACATACTTCCTTCCCTCTTGCCAGCGAAATCGCGCTGGCTCACAGTCAATCAGTATTGACCCTGATAAAAGAGCAGATTCTTGCTTCAGGCGGATGGATTTCTTTCGAGCAATTTATGAATCTAGCGCTGTATGCACCTGGAATGGGTTACTACAGCAGTGGCGCAACCAAATTAGGTAGTGCCGGAGATTTTGTCACCGCGCCAGAAATTTCTTCATTATTTGGTCGCACTCTGGCACTCCAACTAGCGCAAATTTCCCAACAGCTTAAGCAGGCTGCTATTCTGGAGTTTGGTGCGGGATCGGGCAAGCTGGCGCTCGATATATTGCTCGAGCTGGAAAAAACCGCTGCATTACCGCAGAAATATTTGATTCTGGAAGTAAGCGCCGAACTGCGCCAGCGGCAACAAACGCTACTGACTAGCGAGGCACCCCACCTCATGCATCGCGTGGAATGGCTGGAGCAGCTACCCGATCCATTTAGCGGCATTATACTAGCCAATGAAGTACTGGATGCAATGCCGGTGCATTTGGCCGTATGGCAGGATGATGCCATCTTAGAACGTGGAGTGATCTGGCAAAACAATCAATTCGCCTGGCAAGATCGGCCCGTGCACGATACTGATCTTTATGCAATTTGCAGTCAATTAACACCCCGCATTAATCCCGACAATCAATCAGGTCTTGAATATGTCAGCGAGATCAATCTTGCCGCGGCTGGTTTTATACGCAGCTTAGCCAAAATCCTCCAGCAAGGCGTTATCCTATTGATTGACTATGGATTTGGATGCAATGAATACTATCACCCTCAGCGCAACCAAGGCACATTAATGTGCCATTATCGCCACCACGCCCATGACAATCCCTTTTATCTCCCCGGCCTGCAGGATATCACCAGCCATGTTGATTTCAGTGCGATCACGGATGCCGCGGTCGATAGCGACCTTACACTTCTGGGTTATACGACCCAGGCTTTTTTTCTGATTAACTCCGGAATTACCCAAATTCTGGCACAAACACCCATCGAAGATATTACCCGCTACTTGCCACAATCCAATCAATTGCAAAAACTGGTCAACCCTGCCGAAATGGGCGAATTATTCAAAGTTATCGCCTATGGAAAAGAATTTACTGAACCGCTGATCGGGTTTGGCACTGGAGATATGAGCCGCTTATTATAAAATATTCCGAAAAAACAGCGCCCGACAATCACAGGCCCTGCGCCACACGGTATTTTATTGAATCACCTGAAAATTGCTTGGCCTGCAATTCTCAGGTAGCGTATCCGCTTCAAAATCCACGCAAGCCAGTACCTCAAGCAATGACCAAGAAATCTGAAGCAGAAAGCGTCGGATGAATACTTGTTCCAATCAGGGCAACCTGCACAGCTGCACCGGCCCCCGAACCATTGACATCGTAATAGAGCGCACCCGTTGACGAGTTGTAGACGATCCGATCAAGCGTATCCAGCGCGGATGCCCCAACATGAAATTTGTTCGCTGTCAGGGCCGCACCGGCAACAGTTCCCGTAATGCCCAACGCAGTGAAGATGTCATCGTCAAGCATAATTTTGTCGATACCATGAGCAAAATCAGTGATCGTATCGATGTTGCCTGTACCCGGCGCCGTATCAAAAATGAACTTGTCTGCGCCAGAACCACCGGTTAACGTATCTTTGCCTCCTTTTCCGAATAATCGATCTGCACCTGCTGCTCCACTGATTATGTTATTTCCTGCATTCCCAGTAATGCTGTTTGCCATGCCATTGCCTGTACCATTGATCGCTGATGTACCGGTCAGAGTAAGATTCTCCACATTGGCGGAAAGCGTATAAGTTACGTTACTGTTGACCTTATCAGTACCTTCATTTAGGTTCTCAGCAACGACATCACCCACATTGTCTACAACAAACGTATCATTCCCCAATCCACCAACCATAGTATCCGCACCGGCACCGCCATTGAGCATATCATTGCCACTATCGCCAAAAAGGCGATCGATACCACCCATACCTTTCAGCACGTCATTACCGGAGCCACCAAGCATGAGTTCCTTAGCACCGCCACCGGTAAGCTTATCAATGCCTCGTCCACCATAGTAAATGTTATAATTCGCGAATAATGGGGCTGTAAGTGTATCGTTTCCTGAATTTGGCACTACTGAATTGACCCCACTAAGACGGCCATCGACAATAAAGTAGTCTTCTTCTCCACTTATACCCCTCTGCCCGCCAATGTAAACAGATTGGTCACCTGTTTCATTGAGTATCCGATCCCAGGCGACGTTGTCTACGCTATCAACCATTTGACGATAATAATCCATTGAATGGAAATGACTTGAAACACCAATAGTTTTGTCCCCAACAAAATGAATATTGCGGCCATTGTCAATTCCAGTATCTGCAACAGGATCCCCCGCAATTTCAATGAGGGTCATACGAGGATCATTAGTACCCCTCAAATCATAACTAGCTGTAGCAAAGGTAATCGCTTCATAGTCGGCTCCAAAGCTTCTATTTGCATGGTCATTCATAAATTTTATGGCCATGGCACCACCAAGACTATGGCCGGTCACATAAACCTTATGAATCCCTTCAGCTACTATATAACTTTCGACTGCTTCTACCAGAGGACGCATCAAATCATAATGAGCAGATTTGTCAGTCCAGTCAGAAACATCCGGAGAAGAAAACTGACCGTTATCATTTGTTCCACGAAATGAAATAACGATTGCATCATTACTACGGGCTACAAAAGCGGCTGCATTATAGTTGGTATAAAAACCATCTTGCATTTGATTAGTCGTAGTGATACTTGAAAGGGTTGGTATATAAAAGTAGGTATCGAGTGATTTAAGCGTTGGAGTAAGATTAACTGGCTCCCATCCCTTATTCTCTATATAAGTAACTGCTTCATCAGAATATTTAATTGAATCATTAATTGAAAGATTCTCCCAGCTCTGCAAATCGTAAGCTGCCTTGGAAAAATCAGCCATTACCTTGATCTTGCCAGCTTCAAGACTTCCAATATTACTATCATCACCATCATCGCCACCGGTAACCCCTTCTAGTTCAAATAGTGCGTCGGCTGTAGGTAGCGTATTTGGGCTAACAGTAGCGCTGAAAGACTCATCGGTATATATGTTAGAAAGACTGATTACTCCAGAACTCAGTTGACTGGCAACAGAAGAGCTATCACCGCCATAAGGTACATTCCCCCAAGTTATTACCGATCCATCAGTACGCAGCGCAGCAAAAGCGCTACCTGTTGAATAGATTTGAATCACATCTATGGTGCCATTCAATGCACTGGCTACACTGGAACTATTGCCGCCATGCTGCCCCCCCCAAGTGACCACCGATCCGTCAGCGCGCAGCGCAGCAAAGGCATTGTTTGTTGAATAGATTTCCGTCACATCTATGGTGCCATTCAGTGCACTAGCAACACTGGAGCTATTTACACCTTGGCCCCAAGTTACCACCGAACCATCAGCACGCAGCGCAGCGAATGTATAATCTGTTGAATAGATTTGAGTCACATCTATGGTGCCATCCAACGCACCGGCCACAGTGGAGCTGTCGCCACCACCAGTACCCCAAGTAACCACCGAGCCGTCAGCGCGCAGCGCAGCAAATGAATAGCCTGCTGAAAAGATTTGAGTCACATCTATGGCGCCATCCAACGCACCGGCCACAGCGGAGCTGTCGCCACCATTATAAATCTGCCCCCAAGTGACTACCGAACCGTCAACGCGCAGTGCAGCAAATGCATCTCTTGTTGAATAGACTTGTTTTACATCTATGGTGCCATCCAATGCGCTGGCCACGCTGGAACTATCGGCACCATGACCATTCCCCCAAGTTACCACTGAACCGTCAGCACGCAGCGCAGCAAAAGCATAGCGTGCTGAATAGATTTCTGTCACATCTATGGTGCCATTCAGTGCACTCGCAACACTGGAGCTATTGCCTCCATAAGCACCCCAAGTTATTACTGAACCGTCGGCACGTAGCGCAGCAAAACCACCTTCAGTTGAATAAATCTGCATCACATCATTGGTGCCGTCCAGCGCGGTAGCCACACTGGAGCTATTGCCACCAATCTGAGCAAAGCCCCATGTATACACCGACCCGTCAGCGAGTAGCGCAGCAAAAGCATTTTCTGTTGAATAGATTTGAATTACATCTATGGTGCCATTCAACACATTGGCTACGCTAGTACTGTCGCTACCAAGAAAAGGACCTCCAAGATCCCCCCAAGTAATCACCGACCCGTCAGAGCGTAATGCAGCAAAGGCTCTGTAATTTGAATAGATCTCGACTACGTCCATTGCGCCATTAAGTGCACTGGCCACAGCAGAGCTATCGCCACCTACATAAGCATTTCCCCAAGTTACCACCGATCCATCATCTTTAAGTGCTGCAAATGCAAAAATATTTCTAAACTCTCCTAGCGTATGTCCAGGAAATGATTTTGTATTGTTTGTAGCCATGATTGATTTCTCTTATTTTTAATGATTTACCAGAATATCTGAACTGATATATGTATCATCCGTCGGTTGTTCCACAGTCAGAGTTAAATGTGTATTTTTTACATTTACATACCAATCCGCCTTTCTTTTTAGCAGGTACAGGATACTCTAAATTATTTTGCAAACGTTTACACCCTTCATATGAAGGATAGAAGTGTCTTTTTTATGTTCGCAAGAGCAAATTAATTAGACGCAACAGATCGATCTGGCGGCGGGTGGCGGTTTTTGAAAAAATGCTACTCAGCTGACTACGAGCGGTGCTGATCGTAATGCCTCCATTAAGACGGTAATCGTTGAGTGTCATGCCGTCTGTCAGGGCACGGCATAGTCTGACCTCGGCTTGAGTTAAAGCGAATTGCTCTGCAAAGAAAAGCCAATGCTGATCAGAATATTGATTCACATCGTGCAACTTGATCAGGAACATGGCAGCAGACAAATTGGGAATGGAAGGCTCGGGCAAACGAAAACAGGTCATTAATAACATGGCCCGGTTATTTTCATTTGTCAGTTGTAGAGCGAGTGGACCAGACGGGTTGTTGCTTCTGTTGAAAAAAGCTTCAATTCGGGAAGTATTCTGCCGCGTGAACAGCGAGAATCTTGGTGTTAAGGTAAACAGCTTGTTTGGGTTGTTAATAATTGCATGCATCTTTGTTGTAGCGTATAAGGGTCGCCTCTCATGATCCAGCAGCAACACAGCATTTCCCACACGCTCTATGCATGCGTGGCAATGGGGTGTAGAAAATGTTTTGTATAAATCTTCGGTTGCGCGATCAGACATCCTGCGGGGTTGCACACGAAGTTCTTTCCTAAAGGGTGGAATTGTCATGTTGGCAGATCCGTTCAATAGACATCATGCAATTTGTGGATGGTTAAGGGTTGGCGATTGCTTCAGATTTAGACGAAACCTAATCATTATTCGATTATAGGTCAGTCAGATACAATCAGTTCTGTCGAATAGAACGAGAATTATAGGACAAAACCACCTTATTACTATAAGAGCAGATTGGTGATGCGAGGACTCGGAATTAAGTCGTTAGTAATTAAACAGGAATGATCTGAACACCGGCATTTGCTCCAGCACTCCGAGAATCCCGGTAATGTTGCAAAGTGCATTCTGCTTTGTACTTTAGGGCACTTCTAAAAATTCAGAATTTTAAACAAGATGAGGCGAGAACAAAAAATGTTGACGCAGCATATAATTGATATGTAAGGAAACATTTTTTGTGAACAACAACGTTTTGTGACGAAATGTGGATTTTTAGAGATGCCCTTTATTTATAGAAGTATCCTGCATTTTAGGTTCTCACACCACCAATAAGACGAGTTAGCTGGAGAAGATTCGGTTCAAGAAACGATTGTAGCAAGCGTAATCCACGCATGACAGTAGAAAACCTGCTGTATCGTGCGAGTTAGTTATCCGTAGTGAAACTTGTCCAAAGCCTTTGAGGGCTGGAACTCAGTCTACAAAAGATTCAATCTTAGAAAATTCGAATCTTTCAGCATTCGCACCAGACAAATTACAAGTAGATTATTATTGATAACTTGAGTCATCGGCGTTAGATTGAGTTAAAATAGGCGCCTATGAGCAATTCATATCGTCCAGAACAGATCATTCGACCGGAAATTCTTGCACTTTCTGCTTATCATGTTCCGTCCGCTACGGGCATGATTAAATTGGATGCTATGGAAAATCCTTACCCATTATCACCGGAACTGCGTGACGAAATTGCCCAACTGACAGCAAATGCACCAGTAAATCGTTATCCCGATTCCAGTGCCGTTTTGCTTAAGGGAAAATTACGCCAGACTTTGGCGATTTCCGATGACATCGACATTCTGCTTGGCAATGGATCAGATGAAATTATTCAAATCATTGCGATGGCTGTAGCCAAACCCGGTGCGGTATTAATTAGTGTAGAACCCTCTTTCGTGATGTTCCGGATGATCGCCACATTCGCAAACATCCAATATGTCGGGGTGCCCTTAAAACAGGATTTCTCGTTAGATCTGGAAACCATGTTGACCGCAATTGCCAAATATAAGCCTGCCGTCATCTTTCTGGCCTACCCCAATAATCCGACAGGAAATCTTTTTGATTATGCGGCGATTTTAAGCATAATACAGGCAACTTCCGGTATTGTTGTAATTGATGAAGCCTATCAAGCTTTTGCTGATGCAAGCTTTATTAACGAAATAAATCATCATCCCAATTTATTATTAATGCGCACGTTATCCAAATCAGGGTTGGCAGGCTTAAGATTAGGATTATTACTTGGCAGGTCTGAGTGGCTGACGCAACTGGAAAAGATGCGTTTACCTTATAACATTGGCATAATGACGCAGATAATCGCCGAAAAGGTATTACACCATACTGTGGTTTTGTCGGAACAAGCGGAAGCCATCAAATTAGAGCGTGCGAAAATGAGTGCTTTTCTTGCTACAATAGAAAATATTAAAGTATATCCTTCGAAGGCTAACTTTATTTTGTTTCGAATCCATGCTGCCACTCAAATTTTTCTAGCGCTGAAACAACAAAAAATATTAATCAAAAATTTGGATGGCACTCATCCTTTATTAGAAAACTGCTTACGTGTAACTATAGGCACACCCGACGAGAATGCTCAGTTTTGTTCAATATTACAAGCCATACTGAGTAAAACAGTTTAAAATCAACTTTCAACTTTAGATCCGTTATCTTATTCAAGATTTCTCCCTATGCGCAAAGCACAAGTCATTCGTAACACACTAGAAACTCAGATCAGCATCAATCTGAATCTGGATGGAACGGGGCAATCTATTCTGGAAACCGGGGTGCCATTTCTTGATCACATGCTTGATCAGATAGCTCGTCATGGCATGGTCGACCTTGAAGTGGTTGCTAAAGGTGATTTACATATTGATGCACATCATACCGTTGAAGATATCGGCATTACTCTAGGCCAGGCACTGACGAAAGCAGTGGGGGATAAAAAAGGACTGCGCCGCTATGGTCACGCTTATGTTCCACTTGATGAAGCACTGACACGCGTTGTAATAGACTTATCCGGTCGGCCCGGCTTGGTATTTAATGTTGATTTTACTCGTGCTCATATTGGTGATTTTGATGTCGATTTGATTCACGAGTTTTTTCAGGGGCTGGTAAATCATGCCCTGATAACTTTGCATATCGATAATATTGCCGGAAGAAATGCGCATCATCAGGCAGAAACTGCTTTTAAAGCATTTGGACGAGCTTTACGTATGGCAGTCGAACTTGATCCAGCAGCAACCGGCATTATTCCATCCACCAAAGGTACTTTGTAGGTTATTTTCATCAACTAGATCATCATATGATTGATATCGCAATTGTAGACTATGGAATGGGAAACCTGCGTTCCGTTCACAAAGCATTGGAACATGTTGCACCTACTTTATCGATTGCGGTAACCAGTGATCCGAATGTCGTGCGAAAAGCGAAACGTGTCGTAGTACCGGGACAGGGTGCAATGCGTAATTGCATCCAAGAGCTTGAAACTCGCGGAATGCGAGAAGCCGTAATAGAAGCGGCTACCCACAAACCCTACCTCGGTATATGTCTCGGTCTACAGATGCTATTTAAAGAAAGTGAGGAAGGAAATGTCCAGGGCTTGAATATTTTACCGGGGAAGGTAGTGCGCTTCCCTGCCGCAGTCATGATAACACCGGATGGACAAAAGCTAAAAGTACCTCACATGGGGTGGAATCAAGTGTATCAGGCTATAAAACATCCGCTATGGGAAGGTATTCCTGAAGATGCACGCTTTTATTTTGTGCACAGTTATTATGTCAAAACCCTTGTTGAAACATCAATCGCTGCTCAAAGCCAGTATCCTTTTTCATTTGCCTGCGCCATTGCACAAGATAATATTTTCGCGGTACAGTTTCATCCAGAGAAAAGTCAATCAGCAGGATTAACTCTATTGAGCAACTTTACCAAATGGACACCCAATTTCTAAAATCACAACGTAGTAAACTGACCTTTTTAATCAACTATTAACTCTGATTAAACTATGCTGATTATTCCTGCAATAGATCTTAAAGATGGCCACTGTGTTCGACTAAAACAAGGGGTAATGGAAGATGCTACAGTATTTTCCAAAGAACCCGGTGAAATGGCATCCCATTGGTTAAGTCAAGGCGCACGCAGACTCCATCTAGTAGATTTAAACGGTGCATTTGCCGGCAAACCAAGAAATGAAGTAGCAATACGGGAAATTGTCCAATCTCTCGATGATCAAATACCTATTCAATTAGGCGGCGGCATTCGTGATCTTGATACAATCGAACGTTATCTTGACGATGGTATCTCCTATATAATCATCGGTACTGCAGCCATCAAAATACCAGGCTTTCTGCAAGATGCCTGTAACGCTTTCCCAGGACAGATTATGGCTGGACTGGATGCCAAAGATGGCAAGGTAGCGGTTGATGGTTGGTCTAAAATTACCGGCCATGATGTCATTGATCTAGCAAAGAAATTTGAGGATTATGGAGTAGAAGCGATTATATACACAGATATCGGCAGAGACGGCATGCTCAACGGTATTAACATTGAAGCAACCATCGAATTAGCCAGAGAGCTTACTATACCGGTTATTGCCAGCGGCGGTATTACCAACATCAGTGATGTTCAGAAATTGTGCGCAATCGAATCCGAAGGAATTATTGGAGCCATTACTGGGCGCGCCATCTATGAAGGCTCTCTGAATTTCAAAGAAGCTCAGCAATTGGCTGACAAACTGAGTAAAGATAACGGTATATCGTAAAAAATCCTTTTTTAGAAAATTAATACCGCGCATTTTCTTCCTTACTTACAATTGACCTTTTACACTGATGAGTCTTGCAAAGCGTATTATTCCATGCCTGGATGTAACCAATGGGCGTGTAGTTAAAGGTGTTAATTTCGTTGAACTGCGTGATGCAGGAGATCCGGTGGAAATTTCGCGCCGCTATGATGAGCAAGGCGCCGATGAACTCACTTTTCTGGATATTACAGCCAGTTCTGATAATCGCGACCTGATTCTACACATTATTGAAGATGTTGCCACGCAAGTATTTATTCCTTTGACTGTTGGCGGCGGCGTACGTCAGATTGAAGACGTACGCCGGTTGCTAAATGCCGGCGCTGACAAAGTAAGCATTAATACATCGGCTATTCTAAATCCGCAGCTGATAGCCGATGCAGCCGAGCATTATGGTTCTCAATGTATTGTTGTGGCAATTGACGCAAAACAAGTTAGCGCATCCGGCAATTCACCGCGCTGGGAAGTTTTTAGTCACGGAGGACGTAAAGCAACAGGCATTGATGCTGTTGAATGGGCAATAAAAATGCAATCTCTGGGTGCCGGTGAAATTTTACTTACCAGTATGGATAACGATGGCACACGTGGCGGTTTTGACCTTTCTTTAACCCGCGCAGTATCGGATGCTATCAATATACCAGTGATCGCCAGCGGCGGTGTTGGCAATCTGGATCATTTGGTTTCCGGCATTCTGCAAGGACACGCGGATGCCGTATTGGCAGCCAGCATTTTCCATTATGGCGAATTCACCGTACAACAAGCAAAACAATATATGGCACAGCATGGCATTGAAGTGCGGTTATAATGTGAAAATCATAAAAAGTTGATAAATTTAACTTTGTAAGTATTGCTATATCATGCCTACAGATATCTGGCTTAGCAGAATTAACTGGTCCGAGGACGGACTGATACCGGTCATCGCTCAAGAAGCACATAGCGGCACTATCCTCATGGTTGCGTGGATGAATCGAGAAGCGCTTAAGTTGACAGTAGAAAAAGGTGAAGCAGTATACTGGTCACGTTCACGCAAAAAACTCTGGTATAAAGGTGAAGAATCTGGTCACACGCAAAGAGTAAAAGATATTTTTCTTGATTGTGACGAAGATGTATTGCTTCTTATTGTGGAACAGACTGGTGGAATTGCCTGCCACACTGGCAGACACAGCTGTTTTTTCCGGAAATTGGAAGGTAATCACTGGATTCTTACTGCACCTGTTATCAAGGATCCTGAAAAGATTTACAATAAAAATGAATGATATAACTATTCTCCGTCGTCTGGCGCAAACCATTGAATCACGCAAATTGGCTGAAACAAACAGCTCTTATGTAGCTAAACTGTTTCATGGGGGACAGGATAAAATACTTAAGAAAATCGCTGAAGAATCGGCTGAAACTATCATGGCTTCTAAGGATGGCAATACCGATCAGATTATTTACGAAACCGCAGATTTGTGGTTTCACTGCCTGATACTACTCGCTTTCCACGAACTCTCACCTGATGATGTATTGAAAGAATTGGAAAGACGTGAGGGCATATCCGGCATACAAGAAAAAGCTTCAAGAACATCGGATTAGAGATTATGGAAAATTGTATTTTTTGTAAAATTGCAAGAAAAGAAATACCTTCTAACAAAATCTACGAAGATAAAGATATTCTTGCCTTTAATGACATCAACCCTGCCGCTCCGGTCCATTTCTTATTAATTCCAAAATTGCACATAGACTCACTCATTGATGTTCAAGACATTCATCAGAGTTTGCTTGGAAAAATGCTATCATTAGCTCCACAGTTAGCGAAAGAGCAGGGATGTGAAAATGGTTTCCGCACTATTATTAATACTGGGCCTGCAGGTGGACAAGAAATATTTCATTTACATTTCCATATCATCGGTGGCCGGGAGCGTTTGCCTGGAATGATTCACCCAGGTTAGACCAACCCCGTTCCATTTAACAGGAGGAAGTAATGGGTACATTTAGCATTTGGCATTGGATTATTGTACTGGCTATTGTCGTTCTGGTATTCGGAACAAAAAAATTACGTAATCTGGGGGGGATTTAGGGAGTGCCTTAAAAGGCTTCAAAGAAGGAATGAAAGAATCAGAAACCGAGAATCCGCCTTCATCCACCAATCAGTCAGTTTTTGAAGTTACCACAAACAAAGATACTGTTCCCAATAGCTTTAAAGAAAGTAAATCAACCACCGAAACCGGAAGCAGTGCATCGCAGCCATCGGGTACCAATATACAAGCCGACGACGCGGAATTTAAGGAAAATCAAACCAAGACCTGAAAATCAAATTGTATATTATCTGCTGTACCGGGTTCTGATCGAATTTCTATTCATGCAATCTCAATTAACGGGACAACATGTTTGATATCAGTTTCATGGAGTTACTGATCATTTTGATGATAGCCTTAATCGTTATCGGACCTGAGCGACTACCAACTGTTGCACGAACAATAGGACATTTATACGGGCGTTGCCGTAATTTTATGTATAGCATCAGAACTGATATTCATAATGAAATGCGTATGGAAGAACTAAAAAAAATGCAGTCTTCCGTGCAAGACACAGTCGAATCGCTGGAAACTTCAGTTCAAGAAAGTGTAGAGCAACTAAAGACCGCTATCACCAATGATCCTCAGACTACGGAAAAATCACCCGAAGACTTGGTAATACCGCCATCACAGTTAGAATCTGGGCAATTAAAGCCAAGCGATAACAGAACTTCGCAACATGCTGATATACAGAAAGAAAAATAGCGGCTTGCAGTGTGTCGATTCCACAACTTCTAATATAGAAAACTATGCTTGAAGGTTCATTCCTATCTCATTTAGTGGAATTACGTGCCAGGATGATACGTATTCTGGGTGTACTCTTGTTAGGCTTTATCCCATGTGCTTTTTTTGCACGGGAACTCTATACCGTGCTGGCACAACCATTACTGGAAAAACTTCCACAAGGTGGTCAAATGATAGCCACGGATGTAGCAACGCCTTTTTTTGTACCCATGAAAGTCGCCATGATGATGGCCTTTGTCATTACGTTACCGCATACCTTATATCAAATATGGGCTTTCGTTGCACCCGGACTCTATTCTCACGAAAAACGCATGGCACTGCCTTTAGTTTTCGGTACCAGCTTACTGTTCTTTGCTGGAATGGCATTCGCCTATTTTGCAGCACTGCCGGTGGTATTTGAGTTTATTACTTATTTTGCACCGGAAGGTGTAGCGGTAATGACGGACATCAGCAAATACTTAAGCTTTGTTTTGTCCATGTTCATGGCTTTTGGGGTCACGTTTGAAGTACCCGTATTTGTCATCGTTTTAGTTAAAACAGGTGTGATTACCATTGAGAAGCTCAAAGAAATGCGCCCTTACGTGATTGTCGGTGCATTTATCGTTGCTGCTATTTTTACACCTCCTGATGTTATTTCACAATTTATGCTAGCAATACCATTGTGCCTGCTCTATGAACTTGGAATACTCATCGCGGCATTGATGATCAAAAAACGTAACCGGGGAATTCACTCAAGCCCTTCATCTGAATCTAAGAAAATCTCTCCAGAGCAAAAAGATAGCTGAGGGAAATAGATCAAAATACGCATGCCCGCAAAATTTACGCAGACAGCAGTCATAATAAAATGCAACCATCTCAGTCCCGTTTAATCTAAAAGCTTTAAATTGATTTTGATCTGTATGTTGAAGGAGGCTGGCAATGTCAAACAGTTACCATTTCACTGATTTAAAAGTACTGGTTATTGCTATAAGTCTTGTATTGGGCACATCCCACGCTAGTTTTACCTTTCCACAAATGACTAATAGTGAGCATAACCACTCATTGCCGCCAAAAACTCAGAATCTGACAACCCAATCTTTACCGCCACACATCCCTCTTGATTCAAAACCACCAAGAACCATTCACCGTATTGGCACAGCGATTAGCACACCTCGCAATAGTATCAGCATCAAAAGCACGGATGCTGGAGCTATTCGTCGGCAATCACCAGTATCAGGGTGTATCAACTGTGGAATTATCCATTCAATCAATAAAATTGAACAAGGATCTGGCATGAATGCGATAGCGGGCGGAATCGTTGCCGGAACTGTTGCGCGGGAGATCATTCGCCAATCTCCTCATCCACATAACCCAGACTATCCACAGGCTCCAGGTGATAATTATTACAATCAGGGAGGAAATATTATCTATCCTGGGAATCAATATCAGATCAATATCACTATGGATGATGGCAGGCAAGCAATTATCGCACTCCCTGAAGGAGCAAGCTTTCAGCAAGGAGATAGGGTTAAATGGATTGATGGTGCATTAATGTTGGATCGTCATCAATAATTACAAGTAAATTAATGATCGGGAAACGTTGTTGAATTCATCGTCTTTCAGACAAATTGAATTGCCAATCGAGGGTATGACATGTGCCGCCTGCGCTGCGCGTATTGAAAAGAATTTAAACAAACTTTCGGATGTTCAAGCTTCAGTCAACTTTACGAATGAAAAAGCTCATGTAAATTATGATGAAAAACAAGTAAATACGGGCACATTGATTAATGCCATCGAGCATGCCGGTTTTTATATTGGACCACGATCGGTGCAACTGCAATTGCATAAAATGACTTGTGCGGCCTGTGCAGAACATATTGAGAAAGCATTGAACAAACTACCCGGCGTCACAGCCACTGTCAATATCGCAACAGAAACTGCAAAAATCAATTTCACCCCGGGTTTGGTAACTGTCGAAAACTTAATTGATGCGGTCATCAAAACAGGCTATAGAGCGAACGAAATCAGTGATTCCAGTCACATCACACGACGTCAAGCTGCCTATCAAGCTAAATTACGTTTATTCTGGATTTCCACAATTTTCACATTACCATTAGCACTTCAAATGGGCTATGTTTATCGACCATGAGATGGACATGTTACCTCATTGGCTGCAATGGCTATTAGCTACCCCGGTACAATTCTGGGTTGGACGTCGTTTTTATATTGGCGGCTGGGTATTCCCTCGTGGCGGTAATGCCAATATGGATGTATTGATTGCGTTAGGTACAAGCATGGCTTATTTTTTAGTACCGCACAGTCACAATATTTGGACTGGATCAACATGTTTATTTTGAAGCCAGCGCAGCCATAATCACTCTTGTTCTGCTAGGTAAATTAATGGAAGCACGCGCCAAAGGAAAGACATCCGAGGCCATCGAAGCACTGATCAAGCTGCAGCCCAAGACAGCCCGGATTGTGAGCGCAACGGGAAAATTCTCAAAGTACCCGCAGACAGCCTGCAAGTCAACGGCGTCTTCATTGTGCGTTCCGGTGAAAATTTACCAGTCGATGGGGTTGTGATTGAAGGTTCCTCCAGCGTTAATGAATCCATGTTAACCGGGGAAAGCTTGCCCGTCGGCAAACAGAAAGGCGCAAAAGTATTTGCCGCTACGATTAATCAGCAAGGTTTGCTCAAATGCCGTGCAACCAGTGTTGGCGCCCGGACACAACTCGCCGCAATTATCCATCTGGTGGAAGAAGCACAGGGATCTAAAGCACCGATTCAACGCATAGCTGATACGATCTCAGGAATCTTTGTCCGTAATCAGCATCCTGACATTTGGAGTAACCTGGTGGCTTACTGGGGCTTTTGTTACTGCTCTTATCAATGCAGTCGCAGTTTTGGTCATCGCTTGCCCCTGCGCATTAGGATTAGCAATGCCAACTGCCATTATGGTTGGCACTGGACGCGGCGCGCAAATAGGTGTCCTGGTTAAGAATGCGGCGGCATTAGAGCATGTAGAGAAAATCCAAACACTTATAATCGACAAAACAGGCACGCTTACCCAAGGCGAGCCCGAAGTTACCGACATTGTAACGGTGCAATCCATTAGCGAGCAGGATTTATTACAAATTGCAGCTTCCTTAGAGCATGGTTCCGAGCATCCGTTGGCACGGGTTGTGCTCAATTGCGCGCTACAAAAACAATTACAGCTTCAACCAATTAACGATTTTAAAGCGATTACTGGCAATGGCGTTACGGCTCGCTTGCATGGGATAAAGTACCTGCTTGGTTCCCCAAAATTTCTAATACAACATAATATTGCCATTGATAAACAGTAAATCAGCAACTTACAGGCAAAAGGAAAAACCGTTATTGGTGTGGCCTCCGTTACTCATGACACTGGCAAAATACTTGGATACCTAGCCATCGCAGATCAGCTACGCAACACTTCTCTCCAAGCAATCAAAGAATTGCAATCCTTAGGTATCGAAGTTATTATGCTAATCGGTGACAATACTGCAACTGCAGAGACAATTGCCAAACGTACCGGCATTACGCAATATCGCGCTGAAGTGTTGCCGCAGGATAAAGCCGCAGAGGTAGCGAAAATAAAAGTCAGTGGCAAGTTTACGGGAATGGTCGGGGATGGCATTAACGATACACCCGCTCTAGCTGCTGCGGATGTTAGCTTTGCTATTAGCGCAGGCTCGGATGTAGCAATTGAAGCTGCAGATATCACTTTGATTCGCAATGATCTGATGAGTGTCGTCGATGCTATATCTCTATCGCGCACCACACTTCAAAAAATCCGTCAGAACTTATTCTTCGCTTTTGTCTACAATATATTGGGAATTCCATTAGCAGCCATTGGCATGCTTAATCCGGTAATTGCCGGCGCCGCCATGGCTATGAGCTCTGTTTCAGTTGTCAGCAATTCGCTGTTATTGAAACGATGGCAGACCAATCATGAATAATCTTCTTTAGGAAAAAGTACGATGCAAACTGCCATCATCATAATAAAAGGCATGACCTGTATGGGCTGTGTTAATAGCGTCAAAGCGGTTCTCAAGAATCTATCAGGAATAGCCCGAGCGGAAGTAACACTCGAGCCTGCTCAGGCAAGCATCCAATATGACTCGAACAATATCAATATTGATCAAATCAAAGAAGCTATAGTTGATGCAGGCTTTGAAGTAATAAATTAAGATAATCTGCCACACAGCGCGTTACTAATTGATTGTTCCCAGGATACACGCATGCATTCGATAGAAAAAACAAGTTTCTTTCTGATCACCATGGAAGCAGTGATTGAATTATTATTGACCATCTAAAACAAACCAGATTTAAGATTGATAAGAAACTATCTGAAGGGCGTGACGATACATCAATTTACCTGGTCATGCCCCTTCCTATGTAGAGCTTACTCAGAAATACAGCGATCAGATATGCGCTGCCAAGTAAGAATTCCGGTTTGAGCTGAATTGGCAGGCACGCGCAAACGGAATTTCTCTTGGCATACTTTTTTTTGTCACCCAGGATGCTATTTTGGCAGCAAGATTCCTCAGGCAAATAAAAACCCGCACCAAGATGAGCAGATTCATGACCAGGAAGATGCTATTGATCCATGCGACAGAGGTGTCAGCCCGCTTGGCTCGGATATTGTTGAGTCGATATCCATACTTTCCTTGGCCAAACTTCCCTTCAATCGGAATGCGCTCGCGATATTCCGGTCGACGTTGTGCTTTCATGCGCATCAATTCATCTTTGTTTTCAGGCGTGATCTTTGGTGGACGTCCCAGTGGTTTGCCTGCGAAGCGGATATGATTGCGTGCCAGGTAGCTGCGATTATCACGTGAACCATATAGCGTGTCAGCAATGACGACTTCGGGATAATAGCCGTAACGTTTTTTGTAGGCCTCAACTTGCGCTTCAAGATCATGACCTTCGTGCTGTGCGTCCCAGTGCAGCTTGTCGACATGTGCCAACCCTTTGCCTGTCAAGCTCATGCTTATTTGGCGCCAAATTCCACTGTCTTGCCGGGCTTTCCCCTGATAATGGGTCGAATATACGGCTGACTGATACTGACGATGCGATCATCACAACGTCTGGTGTTGGTTTTGTACATCTCAAAGATTCCTGCACAACCTCGCCTGGCAGTGCAATAACCAACTAAAATAGAGGGGGTTAAAAGACAGTTGGAGCAAAAGATGCAGATGAGTTTTGGAACACTGGAATTAGCAGAGCGATTGAAGCGAGAAAATGTTCTGGTGAAGATTGATGCCCTAATTGAGTGGGAGGACTTACGTCCGAAACTTACGGGTTTATACAAGCGCGAGTTATCGCATGGTGGAGGCCAAGAGCCGTTTGATGGGTTGTTGATGTTCAAAGCGATCCTGCTAGGTCAGTGGCATAGTTTATCGGACGCTGCGTTGGAGCAAGCACTGTGTGTACGCATTGATTTTCTGCAATTTTGCGGACTGTCCTTGTCGGATGCGATACCGGACGAAACCACTTTGTGCCGGTTCCGTAACCGGCTAATAACCAACGACCGGCTAGATGATCTGCTGGCCTCTATTAATGAACAGCTTCAATGCCACGGATTGATGATCAAGGGTGCGACAGGAGCGGTCATTGATGCCACGCTGATTGAGTCAGCGGCACGCCCTAAAAAGACCATCACACTGGAAGTGGATGCCGAAGAAGGTAAGGTTGTTCAGTTTGAAGATGGCAGTCAACCTGGAATCAACTGTATCGAAGAACAAAGCGCGGATCCGGATGCGACCTGGCTAAAGAAAGGCAGGAAGTCGCAGTTTGGCTACCGCAGTTACCTGGTGGTGGACGCACAAGACGGCTATGTGCGCGGGGTTCACACCGCCCCTGCCAACCAGAGCGAAATGATGCATTTCGAAGCCGCTATCGATGGTGCGCATATCGAGGCGAATCGGGTGTATGCCGACAAGGGATCCGCCAGCAATGCCAATCGGCAATTTCTAAGAAAGCAAAAGATCAAGAGCGCAATCATGCATCGCGCGTACAAGAATAAACCCCTCTCGTCACGCCAGAAGCTGGCGAATCAATTGATCAGTAAAAAACGCTATATTGTCGAACAGTGTTTCGGCACAATCAAACGCTTATTCAGAATGGGACGCGCCAGCTACTTCGGTACGACGAAAGTCAACGCCCAAGTCATACTGAAAAGTATCTGCATGAATCTAAAGAAAGCAGCCAACAAAATCTTCGTAGACCAACCATTAAGGGGAGCGATCCGTCCAAATATTACATAAAAGGGGAAAAATTCACCTAAAAAAAGGAAAAAACTTCACTTTCTATTAAAGTGACGTGCAACAAGTGTCACTTGGAAAATTTTCTCTGTCGCTACAGCAAAATTCTTGCGGTTGTGCAGAGGTCTTTCTCATATTGTTGTTGGTATAAATGGGGCAATACCCAGTAGCGGCGTAACAACCCATTGGGTATTGGTATGGGCGTGCCATGTGGATATTCCGTCAGCATTTCTTCAATATGCTTTAAATTCCGCTGCAGGAACTGCAATTGCTGCCTGATACCAGCACGCCGTTTTCTGCTGGATGGCCGTCTTAACTTGACCAGGCTGAGGTAGGCTTTTCTGGCAATCTCGCGATAAGTGCGCGGCTTCTTTTTCTGTGCCCGGTTACTTTTGGCATGCAGTTCATCAATGATACGCTCACTTAATTCACGCGCTTCGTTCAGCAGTCCAAGATCTGTCGGATAGCGTATGGCCTGTTCTGCAACGGTCGCATCCAGTATTAATTTGCCGTGATTGCGCGGAAGCTCATCGGCCAAAGATTGGTCTGCCTCCATTGCGGTACCCGCGTCATTGCTGCCCGTATCACCGCTATTTGACACATCATTGCCGTCGTTGTCATCATCACTTGCTTTGAATGACTTCTTTGTCCGTCGAGGTTCAACCGTTTCGATGATCGCCTCATGAAACTCATCAAATACTGTCTGACCCATGCGCTTGCGTATCTCAACCAGTAATGATGACGCAAAGGGTGCCTGCGCTTGAAAACCTTTCAGACCAATAAAATATTGCAGGTACGGATTTTCTCGAATCTGTTCAACAGTCTCTTCATCTGAGACCGATAATTTATGTTTAATAATCACCGCTCCAATCACAATTCCGGCATCTTTGGCTGGGCGGCCCAGATTTGAACATAACGTCTTATAGTAGCTCTCGGACAACTCATCCCACGGTATGCAATCTCTCAGTTTTACCCAGCGATTAGTGGGATCAAGTATCATGCCTGGCGGTGTATCAAATCCTTCGAGGGGCAGTTGCTTTTGACTGACATAACGAATCATAGTGCACGGCTTTTGGTGTTAATTCACATATTTACGTGCACTATTTTACCAAAAATATACCATTACTCAATATAATCAGATACTTATACTTTTTGAGTAAGCTCTATTTAGAGCCTGAAGCAAAACCTATCAGCCATTTTTGTTTCCTCCAATGACATCAAGATTCAATAATTCCTCCCCGTTGATTTGAATAACTAACCAATATTATCGAACAAAATCTTCTGGAAAAGATATATTCATTTTCTCACGATTTAGCGCACTTATTTGCAAGTTTAGTTGATCAATATCTGACCACCCCCAGTGATCTACAGATGGAATCCAACGTGCACGCAAATATCCCTTTCTATCTATGAGAAACTCCATATGGTCAGGAGTTGTTCCTTGGCCGATAATATCAGGATGACTCAACGTTCTACGTGATAATGCAAAGCTGGTTGCAATTTCAGCAGCACCTTGAGTAACAATTGGAAAAGGTAGTTCTTTAGCTACTAATTGCTTCATATCTTCCACAGCAAGATCTTTATTTGGCACTGCAAGCAGCATAACATTTTGCTCTTTTAATCTTCCATAAGCCTGTTTTAATTGTTCCAAACGACTCATAGACTGAGGCCACGAAAAAACGACCATTAAAACAACTTTATTTTCTCGAAATTCTTGCAATGCGCCTGAACTTCCATCATGGCCCTGGTATGAAAAAACTGGCGGTTTTACATATGCTTTATTGGGTATAATCTCCGGCGTTAAAATCCGTGCCTGATAGCCGCGAGATAATGCATGAATATAATTAACCAGATCCCATCGATCTTCATCAGATAGTTTATCGATGTAACCGGGCATATCCGTATTCACCATACCGTTCGTGATCCAGTTATAGAAATCTCCCGGCGTATGTTCTACAGTATGCGGCTCAATCAGTAAATCCGGCAATTTTGTGGATAAAGTCCGTGACTTAATACCATTTCCCATCCCCTGAAGCCCATGACACTCAACACAATGCTTTGCAAATAATGTAGAACCATGCGCCACAGAAATCACATCAAAAAGTACAGGTGGTCTCCGATAAGTTTCAGGATAAGCTTGGATTGTCAGAGCTTGCAATGCAATCGCTCCCCCTGATATAAACAATATAGTTGGAATAAAAATTAGACGCTTTATCCCCCAGTTTCTTAGCCAACCTAGTTGTAAGATCACTGCAGCAAACACCAGAACTCCCAAACCACTCCAGACTTGAATAGCAACATTAGGTTGATTCCAAGTGGCAATAACCGAGAAGCGAAATGAAAATGGCCAATTTTCAATAAGTGCATGCTTTGCAGGCGTTGTATTGGTAATGATCGTGGCTAATAGAAGTAGCAACAACGCCAAAATAAATTCAATAGGAACCCATCTTTTGATTCCACGATTACCGTTACTAACATCAGAATCTTGCTTACAATCTAATAAAGGCAACCAGTAAGAACGTACTCCCATGGCAATTAAGAGAATAATAACTAATAAAAATATTTTGGCACTTAAAAACCA
Source organism: Nitrosomonas ureae (assembly GCF_001455205.1). NCBI lineage: Bacteria > Pseudomonadati > Pseudomonadota > Betaproteobacteria > Nitrosomonadales > Nitrosomonadaceae > Nitrosomonas > Nitrosomonas ureae. The sequence continues at coordinate 1,590,682 of NZ_CP013341.1, read as the reverse complement.
ACCATAGGGAGTAGCAACTAATGCAGCATAATAGCCATCAAATATTTGATCAGCGACTACTAATCCAGTAAATATAATTAATAGCATCACCGGGAATGCAATTGATGAGAATCGTTTTAATACTTCAAATTTATTTGTCTTATTTCGTTTATCAAAGATTAGCAATATAAAAGCCGGCAAAGCTCCAAACCATACACCAGCAAGAATGAGGTGAAGCACATATGGCATTACAGCGGTTACTGAAAGTTCTTCCGCTGCGGCATGACTAGCTAACGAACTTGCAACAAGCGGTAAAGCTGCAATTACAGCACAACAAGCGTACCACCACCGCGCTCTAGATACCTTGCAAAGGTATAAAATTGCTAGCAACAGTAGTATTGCCGCTGAGAAACGTAAAATCCAAATCTGTCCTACACGTGTATCCGTTAACAACCCCAGCCAAACCTCATACTCTCCCAAGCTGTTAGCACTTCCCGTTATCTGCACTATGGTCGTAGCTAGTATTACAAGCAAGCCTATCGGAATACTCACAGCTAACCATGGAAACAGGCGTTCTAGACGCCCTATCCATGCTTCTGAATGGGTTCGCTTTACAGTGCTCGTAATTATTAAAAATAAACAACTGCCAAGTAAAATCAGATTTGATACAAGCTGAACCCAACGTGCTAATGTTGCAATTGCATCTACCATTTATTGCATCAAGTTATTTTTAACACTAAAATCATATTTTGACTCAATGACATGACCATCTACTGACATTACACGATAATGAACGGTATAAAGCCCCGGTGGAATCTGAGGCAAATTTAATATGATAGATTTTGAATCATCTATAAGTATCTCTGGCATACTTTCGGTAACTAGTTTTTTATTTGAGTCTTCTACTGTTACTGATGCATAAGATCCCTCGATCTTCTCATTAAACCAGAGCTGTATTTGTTTAGGGGGGGTAGAAAGTATAGCCCTGCGTGGTGGCTCAGATTTAACTAAGGTAGCATGTGCTATCGCAGGATTAACTTGAAATAATAAAGGAAGTAGCATTAATAAGGCAACAAAAGCTGTCACTTCTCTAATACCATATTTTGATAATCGCTTATTTTGCACAATTTTTCCTCAATACTTTGTTTACTATTATTTTCCAATATTTATTGGATACTCTTCGTAAGGATGAGTTCATCGCTCATCCTTAATTCAATCTCATAAATTACTCACTAAGCTGCTGCACCTCGTTCGTCAGTTTTACGTTTACGCATCATCATAAAAGCTGCAGCTCCTGCAATCAGCACCACTATTGGTACAATGATTGCAATCTTCGATACCGGGCGACCCTCTCCTACCGAAAATGGAAATCTCGACACATAATCCTGCGCACCCCCCGTTACCGTCACCAGCCCTACAAACTTACCCTTTTCCGGAAAAACATGCTCTACTGTAATTGATGCAGAGGGATATATTTTAGGTGGCAAGTGATATACCGTAATCTCATCCAGATTTTCTTCCGAACCCGTATCTCTAATTATCCTTACCTCTGTCGTCAACGGACGTAGTTCCTCCTGAATATAATCCAGCGCTATCACAGTCTTACCTACTTCCGGTATATCCTCACAAAATTCCTCTTCCTGTGATAATGGTTGATAGCCAGTAAAATGCATCCGATATGGTCCAATTGTTAATATACACATATCATCCGCTAAAGCCAGCCCACCATGCGCTTGTACTTGCGCTGCAAGCAGCATGCTCATCGCAAGCAATGCCGTCAATAATACTTGTTTCATTTTTATTAATCTTACTAACATTTAAAATTTCCCTGTATCGATAAATGGTTGTTGCTAAATTCTCTTGATGTTGAATTGTCAATGTTATTTAATTCGGCTTTGCGCGGCGCGATACCAACCAATTCTTGAAGCGCCTTGATCTAAGCAGCTTATATATTAGTATCGTGGCCAACAACAAACCCACGGCAGGTCCTACAGTGGCTCTGAATACATTCGCATAATTAACCATTTCCACTCGCAGATGATATTCATAATTCAACGGCGGCAAACCTTCGGCTGTAATCAGTACCAAATACTTCCCCTGATCCAATACATTTTGCGTGCTAATTACACCATCTTCATATAATGCAGGTCGCAAGCTGGTAATTGCTTCACCTTCGGTTGCATTGCTACCTCTTATTATCTTTACTCCAACCGGTATATCTCGCAACTCAGGATCAACCAAATCTATAACAAGTATGGCATTACCGGCTTTGGGTATATCTGTACAATAATGACCTTCCTTATCAACTTGAGGTTGATAAGCACTGAGGTGAATCATGTTCTCCCCAATCCGACGCATACAATTATCTTCTTCCATGGCTACCTTGCCATGCGCACCAACTGTACTTGTGTGAAGTGCCATAATAAGTATAAAGACTGCAATCCCTGCTTGTATTATTTGTCTGACCACGACAAATCCTCCTCTTGGGTAAGCGTCTCTAATTTTTCCAGTTCCATTATCCGCATTCTCTTGTGGTACCTTAAAATTTCACTCTGTTCTTACTTATAAAAAAACCGGTACACCGGCTGTCTTCCGACAGTGGTGTACCGGTGTATTGAAGCTATACCAGATTATAACTTGGTAAAGACTGGAATTACCGCACCAGCAATACTGTTAATATAACGATTGCCGTCATCATCCCATGTCATCAGCAAACCACCAAAGCGACTTTCCGGATCACCCAACAGAGCCATCAAACGTTGTACTTCCCACAACGCGTCTTTGGCTTCCATCTTAACTTCACGGGTTTCTCCAGGTTCAATCCCTCTGTCGTCATCCATTGTCAAACCAGTAGCTACCAGTTCTTTTGGATAATCAGGATCCAGATGTTTCTGACCCAATGGATTTACAAAACGAACACCCGCCGTCGTAAACTCTCCGATGTTAACCGCTGAGTCTCCGTTGTTGGTGATTTCCATCGTCACGCGTAATGCACGTCCAGGAACGTCATAGTTAGCATGCGTTACCTTGATCGCTACCGGATTCGGTGCAATCGGCATTGGTTCTACCTTGGATTCACCCGCTTGGATCGGTATGGTATAAGGGTGTACGCTTTCAGTATAACGATAGCCTCCCCATACCAGCGCGCAGGTCAGTATCGCTATCGCCATACCAAATTTCCTGTCTGTCGGTGATGTCAGTAGTTCGTCACCATACGCCAGCAATACACGACTGCGCGGCAAAAACATCGGTTTCGCTACAAAATAACCAATCCAGAATACCCCTAAGCCTGTCCATAAAACGTGCCAGAATATACCATTGCTGAAGTTAAACGTCTCCAGATCAATCGTTTTTCCTGTCAATGTGGTTACAGGGTTGGTAAAGTCATCCCAGCTACCTGAAATGTTCATCCACGCCGCTGGTCCTGCAATAGGGCCCGCATCTTTTACGTTCACCATTGCATGCATGTGATGACGGCCTGGAATACGCGCTTTCAGTTTAACTTCAAACTCATAGTCACGACCAATGATCAATGGCCCTGATATGAATGTCGGTTCGCCATTCAGCTTGGTGCTCAAACGTACAAACACCGGACTTGGGCTACCTACGTTAAAGAATGCACGATCAGGCTTACCTACCGCACGTGGCCAATCTTCTGCCAGGTGAAATTTCCCTGTCATGGTTGCAATGTCATTTACTTTGGTGACTTTAGGTTGCCATTTCAGGTCATACCATTGAATACTACGCATACGCAGAAACGGTTCTTGTGAACGTTCACCGTGTGCCGCCGCTGTATTAACATCTACCGTCAGCGTCAGCGCCAGTGAGGCCGCCCCTATCGCCGCTCCATACAGGCCTAATACGCCCAGTTTAAAAATGCTTTTTATATTCATTATTTAATCCCCTGTGCAAAGCCTTTTTCACCAAATGCCGTTACGTCGTGCTTCATCGATATACGTCCTCTTTCTCCTTTAACATAGTAGAAAGCGGTACAGTATAGTTTGCCAAAGTACCACCATACGCAGAACATCAGCATAGATACAAAGGCTGAGAAAAACGCAGCAATCACCGTGGTGTGACCACCAAAGGTACGCAGCGATCCTTGCTCAATCAGGCGAACATATTCCGGTGTACCTGTACGTACATACAGAAAACCTGTGTAGTCGGCTACTGACAGTAATACACCTTCTACAACCAGCGGCAAGTGGGTTGGACCAAAAATAGGCCAGTTGCCCGGATAGAAAAATAAACCCCAGAATCCACCGCCTAACAGTGCGGTTACCAGCCAGTTACCCGTCAATAATAAAATCGTATCCAGCATCAGTGCACCAGGAATCATGGTCGATGGCAGTACAAAATTGATCGGATAATGCGACCACCAGTAAAAACCCCAGTAACGGGTCAGCCATTCACCTACTAACAGGCATACAATACAAAGTGTCGCGCCAAATGGCAGGCGATAGTTTACCCACAGGTAATACATCAGCGCCGCACAGTACATGACACCTACAATCGGTGTTACTACAGGCCACCATTGACGATCTTTCCAGTCAAGCCAGAAATCCCAGTCCCCTGCCAGTAGCATGAAGTGCATGTGATACGTTCCTACCAGAAGAATACAGAGAATTGGAAAATAAACCGCATCTATATATCTGGACATCTTGACCGCTTCCGGCGGCATCTTCGCTGCCGCTATAATTTCGTCTGTTCTACTCACTAGACCCTCCCTTCATTTCATGTGATATTAAATATGAAAACATGACGATACGCTTCCCTTACTTCTCTTTATCGTCAGCCTATAGGCTTGTTCCCATTAGTACAAAAACTTAGTCGAGATATTCCTTACCTCCCTCGTCCTTTTCCTGGCAGAGGAAGGTAAGTTCCATCCAAATTAAGGAACGATACGATTGTTCAGAATTTCTCTGTTTGCGTTGTTCCAGGTTACATCGGTCAGGTTAGAGTAACGGGTGATAATCTGTGCCGCTATACCACCTGAGAATAATCCCGCCCAGCCCAGAATCACAAAGCCCCAGTGCAACGGCGCGCTAAACAGCTCTTCCATGAACCAGAATGCATGTCCCCATTCGTTCAACCCTACGTTCGGCAGAATCATCAATGGGCCTGCAATCGCCATTACCAACGGGAAAGATGTACCGCGGCTATACAATGGCAGACGTGTCATCGCGTACAGGTATGCCGCTACTCCGCATACAATGTACATCGGGAATGAGCCATAAAACACCACTACGTGACTCGGTGTAAAGCTCGTGTCTCGTATAATCACCTGGTGCCAGCTGGCATCTTGTTCGGTAAAGAAGCTGCCGCCCCAGTAAACACCAAACAAATATACACCCAGCCACATCATCCAGTAAAAATAACGTTTGATTTCAAGCTTGGTGTCCAGATTGTCCAGTTGTTCCTTGGTATCGCGGGTCTTCAGTATCCAGCCCCAGGTTACCAACGCAAACAATGGCATCAGTGTCATGTGGACGCGCCACAGTCCCATCCATACCTTGTCAAATTCCGGCTCCATCGAGTCCATGCCATGTGAATACGCAAATGTCCTTTGGTACCAGATCCAAAATATCGCTACCAAAAGCATCGTTAACATGCCTATCTTGTAATATTTCGAGTCGTACCACAGCGACATGTCATAGTTGGCGCTCGCAGCGCCGCTAGTTGTGCCATAGGTTGTTGCCATGTTTCTACCTCCTAACTGTTAATCAAAACTACTTCTCGTTCTTCTCTAATACTACTACTCTTATACTTCTTACTTACTTAATACTAATTAATTAGTACTCCTAAATTCGGTAGCCAAAACCTTCATATAACTTATAGTATTCTACCCCGCTTTTAGCTACACCTCTCAGGCTAGTCGACCTTGGGGTTCAAAGTCAAGTCATTTGTCATAAAATTACCTTCCTCTTCAAAAGGATTTTTACTAACGTCTTCCTTAATTTCATTTTTATACAAATACTAATGACTATAATTCAATGTGAACAATGATATTTTTCAATCTTTATACTAAATCAAAGGCGGTGCATTATGCAATATGATTTCGTATCATGCTAAACAAATCATCTGCAGTAAATGGTTTTGTCAAGTAACTGTCAGATCCTGCTATTCTACCTCGAGCTTTATCAAATAGACCATCTTTACTGGATAACATAATTACAGGAATCGACTGATAGATTGGATTTTTTTTAATCAGCATACATGCTTGATAACCATCTAGTCGTGGCATCGTGATGTCAATAAAAATAATATCCGGGTGGTTATTTACAATTTTTGACATTGCTTCAAAGCCATTCTCTGCTAGAATAATCTCGCATCCAAATGGTTTTAAGAAAATTTCAGCGCTTCTCCGAATCGTGCTACTGTCATCAACAATCATAACCTTAATACCTTTCAAAGCACCGGCACTATCCATAAAAACTCCTTATGCCTACCAGGCAAACCTCATTAATCCGGGTATGCATTATTGGTCATATTTTCTATTAAGCTTATGCTACTCGGAAGTAAATTATCACCGTTCATGGTTTTTTCAATCAGGAAAGCTTATTTCCTCCAAAAAGCAGGCACAAAAATAGCTAGCACTGTGAAAAATTCTAATCTACCCAGAAGCATAGCAAAACTACATATCCATATTTGAAGATCCGTCAGCAGCGCATAAGTCGTTGCTGGGCCAATACCCCCAAGACCTGGACCGAGATTATTAATACAGGCTACTGCTGCTGAAAAAGATGTAACAGCATCCAATCCACTTAATGTTAGCGCCAGTGCCATTAATAAAATGCTTGCAGAGTACACGAATAAAAACACCAGCACCGAAAAGATGACTCGGTTAGCCAATACACTTCGTCCTACCTTAGCTGGAATAACTGCATTAGGATGCATGAGCGTAACAATTTCGCGATATACTTGCTGATATAGAATGCGTACCCGGATCATTTTCATGCCACCGCCAGTAGAACCTGAGGAACTGCAAAAGGCAGATAAAAATAACATCCATAATGGAGCAAACATCGGCCACAAACTATAATCGGTATTACTATAACCAGTAGTCGTTGCAACAGAAACTATATTAAAAGTAGCATAACGTAAAGCAATCAGCGGCTCGGTGTAGACGTTATTGAACCAGAGATAAAATGCTAACCCAAAACAGCTGAAAAAAATAATTACCACACACCAGCCCACCTCGGAATCATAGCGATAAGGAATTAAATTTTTTCCCCGCCACGCCAAAAAGTGTGTCGCAAAATTTATCCCGGCAATCAACATGAAGATAATTGCGACTGACTCTATAAGAGGCGAATCCCAATAACCATAACTAGCATCATGTGAGGAAAAACCACCCAAACCTAAAGTCGTAAAAGCATGCATAACAGCATCGAACCACTCCATGCCGGCCCATTTGTAGGTAATAGCACACATCACGGTCAAACCTGCGTAAATTGACCATAGCCCTTTAGCTGTCTCTGCAATACGCGGAGTTAGTTTATTCTCCTTCATGGGCCCTGGTATTTCAGCATTCAGCAACTGGCGACCTCCCACCCCCAATAGTGGCAAAATTGCAACTGCTAAAACGATTAAGCCCATTCCTCCGAGCCAAACAATCTCACCGCGCCATATATTAATTGACGGAGGCAGCTTATCCAATCCCGATAACACTGTACCGCCAGTAGCTGTTAATCCGGAAACCGCCTCAAAATAGGCCATACTGAGATTAAGCTCAGGCAAATAAAATAACAATGGCAGCATAGCAAAAGCCGGCAGTACCGACCAAACCAACACAACCAGCAAGAAGCCATCTTTTATTTGCAGCTCACGATGATAGCGGCGCGTCGCTAACCACATGACCAAACCACTACTGAAAGTAATTACAATAGATTCTTCAAAAACTGGCTGCGCACCGTCGTCGCCCCATAATGCTACTCCAAGCGGAATAAACATGGTCAGTCCGAACACCAATATCATCTTACCCAGCACATTTACAACAGTAAACAGTCGATTCATGTGATTTTGGGCTACAAAAAACCAACATTAACCTGAAACAGTCTTTCTACTTCCCGAATCATTTTTCTATTGATCACAAACAAAATGACATGATCCTCTGATTCGATAATCGTGTCATGATGCGCAATGATAACCTTGATCGCACTATTTTCATGAGCTACCTGACTTTGCTCCAAACTCGGATTTTCACCGAACCACTCTTCCAATTTGGGTAATCCACGGACGATAGCACCTATTGTCGCGCCTTTGGGCAACTTAATCTCATCTATCCTGCGTCCAACCACGTTGGACGATTTCGCATCACCATGCGCTACCAATTCCAATGCTTCCGCTGCGCCGCGACGCAAGCTATGGACTGCGGCAACATCACCATGCCGGACATAAGCCAATAATGAGCCAATCGTAACTTGCGCAGGCGAAATAGCGATATCTATCCCGCTACTTTGCACCAAATCTACATATGCGCTTCGATTAATCAGCGCAATGACTTTATGAGCCCCCATACGTTTTGCCAATAATGCTGACATGATATTATTTTCATCATCATTCGTCAGCGCGCAGAACATATCCATCTCAGCTATATTTTCATCTTCAAGCAAGGTTTCATCCGTCACATCACCATGCAATATCAACGCATCACTTAATTCACTCGCCAAACGCTCGCAAGCCTGATGATTACGTTCAATTATCTTGACCCGATAATCTTTTTCCAGTGTTGCCCCGAGCCTTCTGCCAATTCTTCCACCACCCGCAATCATTACATGCTTGACCGGATTATCCATTTTCCGCAATTCTCGCATTACAATCCGAATATCTTTAGTAGCGGCAATAAAAAATACTTCGTCTTCAGCTTCAATCACGGTATCCCCCTCGGGAATAATCGGCCGATCTCTACGAAAAATAGCCGCAACGCGTGAATCTACATTAGGGACATGCTTACGTAATTCCTGTAATTGTTGCCCGACCAGAGATCCGCCCTTTAAGGCGCGCACGGCAACCAGACTTACTTTTCCAGATGCGAAATCAAGTACTTGCAGAGCCTCAGGAAATTCAATCAGTTTTTCAATATACTCGGTCAGAATCTGCTCTGGACTAATGGCAAAATCAACGCAGAAATTCTTGGCTGAGAAGATTTCCGGATACGCCGAATATTCAGTCGATCGAATCCGCGCAATTTTAGTGGGCGTATTAAATAAGGTAGCTGCCAGCTTACACGCAACCAGATTGGTCTCATCGTGCTCGGTTACCGCCAGCACCATATCTGCATCATGCGCACCAGCATTGACTAAAACGGAAGGATGCGAGGCATTACCAACCACGGTGCGTAAATCCAAACGATCCTGCAATAGTGTCAAACGCAATGGATCAATGTCGACCATGGTGATGTCATTAGCTTCACTTACCAAACTTTCAGCAACTGTTGACCCAACCTGGCCGGCACCCAGAATAATAATTTTCAATAGTTTTCCCTATTCCTTCCGATTTGCGCGCACCCAATCGCGCCACTGTATAAATAGCCCAGGATCCAATGCCGCTATTACAGATCGATGCCACAGCGAACCCGCCCAATAATCATCGTCGTCAAAACCGCACATACTGCCACCCGCTTCTTTAAGAATCAGTGATCCAGCCGCATAGTCCCAAGGTTTCTGCCCGCCATGCAAATACAAATCAAAATAACCCGCAGCGGTATAACACCACTCCAGCGCACATGCACCGTAGTTTCTCTGTGATGCGAACGGTGGATAGGCAGCCACTTTGGCTGCAAATCTTCGGTCGAGTCGTTTCAAATCAATGTTTGCCATAGCGCTTGATAATGTCGGAACATATCGCTTGAGGGGTAACGCGATCCCATTTAAAAAAGCACCACCGTCTTGAGTTGCATAAAACATCTCATCGGTTGCCGGATTATAAATCACGCCCAAAACACCTTTTCCTTGCTCCATGAAAGCCACAGAAATCGCAAAATAAGGCAACCCATTGAAAAAATTGGAAGTGCCATCAATCGGATCTATGCTCCACAATCCTGTATTTCCCTTAATCCATTGTGCCTCTTGCTCCTGTTTGGTCATTTCTTCACCCATGGCAGCAGCGGGACGAATTTTTTGCAATTTATCTAGTAAAGCATTTTGTGCCGCAACATCCGCCTCGGTAAAAAAACTGCCATCCGCCTTAAGCTGCCTGTCTACCTTCAGATAACGCGGCATGATGACTTGCTGGGCAACCTCCTTGACAGCTGCAATAACATCCTCTAGCACTATGACTCCGAACGCCACTTGATCGAGCAACCAATGCTGGGAATCTGCTCTTCCGGCCCATGACCGGTTTTTGCAACCTGCACCATGGCTTGAAACAAATCGCGGCGAACATCTGCAGGTGCCGCTTCTTTGCGCGATGCATCCAAACGTCCACGATATTGCAACTCCAGCTGATTATTGAAACCGAAAAAATCGGGAGTGCATACTGCCCCATATTGCTTAGCTATTTCCTGGGTTTCATCCCAGACATAAGGAAAAGGATAATTCAGCTGTTTCGCAATTAGAGCCATATTCTCAAAAGAATCCTCCGGATAGTCCGCGGGATCATTCGACATGATCGCGATAGCATTTACACCATGGCGTTTCAATTCATCGACATCGCGAATAATCCGATCTTGCACCGCCTTGACATACGGACAATGATTGCAAATAAACATCACTAGCAGTCCGTTTTCACCTTTTACAGACGCCAGGTTATAATGCCTGCCATCGACACCCGGCAAATCAAAATCAATGGCTTTCCAGCCAAAATCGCAAACCGGTGTTTCCAAACTTGCCATATACATCTCCTCCACTTGAGAATGTTGCAGAAATTTATTTTTTCAGCTTGCTGCCTTTAAAATCTACTCACTGGGCAAACAATGCCAAACTCATAACGTGTTATATTAACATGAGTCCATTTATTGAATTTGTCACTTGCTCTGTCACTTTCCTGACACCAGTTCATCATGCATGCACGCTTTTATCATCCTGAAGAGATCACTCTAGGAAAAATCATCGAATTATCAGCTGAAAACAAGCATCATGCAACAAGGGTGCTACGGCTGAAGAATGGTAATCCAATTACTATATTTAATGGGCTTGGTGGAGAATTTTCTGCACATATTGAAGCAATCAGCAAATCCAGCACCACGGTGTTGATCGATGCCTATCACAATACCGATCGGGAATCGCCGCTATCTATCGAGCTCGCTCAAGCCATCTGTATCAACGAAAAAATGGACTGGATCATACAAAAATCAATAGAACTAGGCATAACTCGTATTCAACCGGTTTTAACTGCTCGCAGTATCGTGCATTTGTCCGATGAACGCTCTTCTAAACGTCTCCAACACTGGAAAAAAATTATCATCTCCGCCTGCGAACAATGTGGCAGAAACTATTTACCGCAAATCCTCCCATTAATTCCGCTAGCGGAATGGTTGAGCCAGAAGAAAACGCCTCATCGCGCGAATGATGTGCATCTCATGCTGTCCACCAAAGCCACGAACGATTTAAAAAGCATGTCTAAACCACCTGGTGATGCCAATATTGCACTTGTAATTGGACCTGAAGGCGGGTTTACAGCGGAAGAAGAAACAGCTATTTTATATTCCGGTTTCATCCCTCTACGGCTAGGAAAACGCATATTGCGTACTGAAAGCGCGGCTTTAGCGACGATTGCAGCCATGCAGGCGCTCTGGGGAGATTATTGACAATGACTATCAACAATAAAATGAATGCCATGACTGAGTTTGTTTCCTGGTTTCGCTCGGTCGCTCCCTACATTCATGCATTTCGTGACAAAGTTTTCATTCTCGGCTTTGGTGGTGAAATAATCACCGATGCAAAATTTGTGCACTTCATTCACGACATTAGCTTGCTTGCCAGTCTTGGTGTCAGACTGGTTTTAGTGCATGGTGCACGTCCTCAAATTCAGTTACGCCTGAATGAATCACAATTGGAAACCCAAACCGTCACGGGTATGCGCGTAACTGATCCTGCATCATTGCAATGCGTCAAAGAAGCCGTAGGACGTGTGCATCATGAAATTGCTGCGTTGCTGTCAATGGGATTACCCAATTCACCGATGGCCAATGCGGCTATTCGTGTCACCAGCGGGAATTTTGTCACTGCATGTCCGCATGGGATCATACAAGGCGTTGATTTGATGCACACGGGGAAGGTACGTAAGATCAATGCACAAGCAATTCATTCGCGTCTAGAGCAAGGTGATGTAGTGCTGATTTCACCTTTGGGTTACTCACCAACTGGCGAGATATTCAATTTGACAATGGAGAATGTAGCCACTGAGGTGGCAATCGCACTGCATGCCGAGAAGCTGATTTTTTTACTTGATACCGCGGATTACGATTCATCCGATACTGACAAATCGGAATTACTGCCTCGCGAACTCACGGTTGCGGAAAGCAATTTATTATTAAGAAATAAAACTCCGGAACCAACACCGTTATTAGCGGATACGATTCGTCCCTGGCTGCAATCGGCTACCAAAGCCTGTGAAATGGGTGTGACACGCACCCATTTGATCAGCCGTCATAACGATGGTGCCATCTTGCAAGAGCTTTTCACCCATCATGGCATCGGTACGATGATCTCGCAAGAAACGCTGCAAACGCTCAGAAAAGCCAAAATTGAAGATGTCGGCGGCATTCTGCAACTGATTGAACCACTGGAAGCCGAAGGTATTCTGGTCAGGCGTAGCCGTGAATTATTGGAAATTGAAATCGACCGCTTTACAGTGCTAGAGCATGACGGCAGTATGCTGGGCTGCGCAGCTCTGTATCCCTTCTCCGAAGAACACGCTGGCGAACTTGCCTGTCTGGCAATTCATCCGAATTATCGCGACCGGGGATATGGAAGCCATCTGCTTAAACATATCGAAAAAGAAACCATGTCTCAAAATATTTATACCCTATTTGTACTCACCACACATGCAGCGCACTGGTTTATTGAACACGGCTTTAACGAAGCCACAACTGCTGAATTACCACCAGCCAAACAGAATTTATATAACTATCAGCGTCGCTCGAAGGTTCTAATCAAACACCTGTAGCCTTATCGTGCAAAATATGTGCAGACGGTTTACGCGACGGAATCTCTCACAGCGACAGTTTTTTCCTTTTGAATATCTTTTTTGATTAATGTGGAGCATTAAATGACAAGAATGGTTAAATGCATCAAACTAGGCCGAGAAGCCGAAGGCCTGGATTTTCAGACCTACCCCGGAGAATTAGGTAAGCGTATCTTTGAGAATGTTTCCAAGGAAGCATGGCGTCAATGGATCGAACACCAAACTATGCTAGTTAACGAAAACCGTTTGAATCTTTCAGACGCAAAAGCACGCAAATATTTAGCAGAACAACTGGAAGCACACTTCTTTGGTTCAGGTGCGGAACAACCAGCTGGCTATATTCCTTCAAAAAATTAATCATGAATTCTGACGGAGCATTCATGAATTCTGACGAAGCATTCAAATTTCAGTTATTCATATTACAATCATAAATACAGCCATAATCCAAAAAACCAATAAATGATTAAGTTAATAAAAATAATAACTTATTTTTGCACTGTATTTTCCTTCGGAAGCATTCAAACATTAAACGCCGAGATCGCATTTGAAGATCAAACTAAATCGGCTGGTCTCACAACTACGCTTCGAGCCGGTTACGGTTCAGCGTGGGGCGATTTCAATGGAGACGGTTGGCTTGATATCTGGGTTGGCAACCATACAAATCGACCTCAATTGTATATAAATAACGGCAATGGTACTTTCATCGAGAGGCTGAGTGAGTTTTGGGAAGGAGATTCTTTCCGCGATGCTCATGGCGGTGCCTGGGCTGATTTTGACAATGATGGTGATCAGGATTTGATTGAACTGTACGGAAACCGGGGAGGCAAAGCCGCCGACGATAAGGCATTTTATGTTAACCATACGAACAAGCTAATCGATGAAGCCATAGTGCGTGGATTAAATGATAGTTTTGGACGTGGCAGGACACCACTGTGGCTGGATTGGAATAATGATGGTCTGCTGGATCTCTATATGGTCAATAAAAAACGCCCGCTTGACGACCTCGGACCCAGCCGATTAATGTTGCAGGAAAAAGACGGGACTTTTAATGCCGCGCCTGAAATGACGAAACAAACTATCGGAGAATTCGCTCAATTGGCTTACTTCGATTCTGCCGTACACCTGCTGACATCCGGTTGGGTATTTTATCCCCAGGACCTATACCGGCTAGGTGACACCACACCTTTACCTATACTCGAGGAACCTCGCTATAAATTCAAATACTTACAGGATACTGCGGTTGCAGACTTTGATGGAAACCTGGAAGATAATCTGTTGGTTTTGCATACTCCAACGGTAAGCTCATGGATACTGGACCCCAAAACCCGCCGGCAGGTTACTGTCGATGCACATGGAATATCGTCAATAGAAAAAGGAAGTCTGAATTTCTGGCTGCAAGGACCAACCAGATTGGCTATCCGAGTTTATGGCGCGTTTGATCCTTGGACTCCGAGCATGATACACGTCGGTGAGTCCGGCAGTAACTTAGCGGAGCTTGTTTCCGAGGTTGTCCGGGGTCAGCTTCGGTATTTCATCAAATTAAAGTTGGATGCCACCAACCCTGAGATGAGCGGTATCGTAAACTTGGGGCTGCAAACGCTCCCCGGCATTTATGTCGGTTGGGTGCCGCATATCGGACAATGGCGGGTTGAGATTCGCGGGGCGGATGCTTTTCGAGCAAAATTTGGAGCAATCGATGCTGAATTTGAGAAAGTAGTTTCAGATGGGCGTGAATTTTGGACTAAAGATCTTAGCAGCAAGCTGGTAATGCTATCCCGGCACGAAGGTGAATTTATTGTTGATGAAAATTTTGGCTATGAACTGACAGATTCGTGTCGCTCGGTGGCTGTTGGGGATTTCGACAATGACATGGATCTCGATGTTTACCTTACATGCGCTAATGGTCTGCGCAATCGACACAATGTCTTACTCGAGAATATTGACGGAACATTTGTGCTTGTGCCCGATGCAGGCGGAGCAAGCACCAGAAATATTGGCAAGGGTGGAAAGGTCAGCGTGGCCGATTATGACAATGATGGCTATCTCGACCTGCTAGTTACCGACGGAGGGGAACTTGAATATCCATTTAATTACGGACGCCAATTTCTCTTGCGCAACAAGGGCGGAAGCAACCATTGGTTGAAGATTGATCTTATTGGCTGCCAATCCAATCGCGATGGTATCGGTGCACGAGTTGTAGTCACGGCTGGCGGCAAACAACAAGCTCGTCTGCATGCGGGAGGAATACGCAATGGCGTTCAAGACGATCGCCGACTTCATTTTGGCCTGGCAAATAATTTAATTGCCGAAGCGGTGACTGTCGAATGGCCTTCCGGGGTTCATACAAGCCTTACAGATCTCGCTGCTGACAAGATTCACTTAATTCGGGAAGACCCAGGATGTGCACGTTTGTAATATAACGATTACATACCGTGTACAGGGAGTCATTCCTAGCTGCACACAGGTAAGTTCATCTATAAATCATTTTACTATCATCATTTCCGCCAGGAATGCCGCAATATCCGTGTGTCTCCCAGCCGAAATGATGAATAGAGTATCCTGTAGTAAGTGATGGGAAAACTATAAACACGCTTCAATCCACCAATTCTCACCCCATCTTCGTCCCAAAAACCGGGAATCAAATAATATATTGAAATTTAATCGCCGTAACTTATCTGTATTAACTCCACCTTTTGTAGCGACTGCCTCGATAGCAATTGACAAACATTTTTCAGAATCTATTAAATAGATACAATACGGGTAATTCGCGAAATATTCTCGCCTTACAATCATTATCCAAACATGTCGACTAACGTTCTAGATTCATCTCAATTACGTATTACTATCAATCCGGATTCACTGGGATTTTCCGATACATCGGAATTATTGCAGCGCCCGTTATCCTGGATTGGCCAGGAAAGGGCGGAAGTAGCTGCACGCTTTGGTTTAGGTATGATGCAGCCGGATTATCATTTGTTTGTCCTAGGAGAAGCGGGATCAGGACGCACTACCCTACTGCATCAAGCTATGACTAATACAGCAGCCGCGAGGCCTCCGTCACCGGATTTGTGCTATTTGTACGATTTCATTTCCCCAGAGAAGCCTTTGGCCTTGTACTTACCAGCCGGGCAAGGACGAATGTTGCGTCAGTCACTGTTACAATTTGCGAAATCGCTACCGACTGAAATAAACCAATGTTTAAATGGGCAAGATTTCAAGCTTAACAGTAATCACATTGAAAAAAACTTTAAAATCGCAGCTGATCAGGCTTACATCGAACTGGATAAGTTTGCCGAATCTCTGCATTTCACTATACATCGGGAAAACGAGCAGATTGTTTTTACCTTGTTGAATGAAAAAAATGAAATTCTTACGGCAGAAAATTTATTGAAGTTGCCCAAGATACGCAAGGTTGAAATAGAGCAAGCCGAGCAGGCATTGCGTGAAGCGATCGAACAGTATTTTGGCGAATTCAAACGCATAGAGAAAGAAAGGGACCATGCATTGACTTTACTGCAAAGGCGTCTTGTTCAACCTATGCTGAATCTTGCATTGGAGAACATCTGGAAAGGATTGCAGCAAGAATTAAAGCACAATGACCAGTTGAAGACTTTTTTTTCGCAGATAGAACTGGATATTCTCGATAATTTGATAGCGTTTCAGACAAATAATCTCGAGGAAGAAAAGCAGCAGACGGAATTAAATCGAATTTTCTCCCGTTATCAGATCAATCTGGTGGTGGACAACGCGGATGTACAAGGCGCACCGGTTTTTATCGAGGATAATCCTTCCATATCTTCATTGTTCGGTAGCATCGATTATCAATTCGAAAATAGCAAGCTGAAGACCGATTTCCTGCGCATTCGCGCCGGTAGCTTGCTAAAAGCGCATGGTGGGTTTCTTATGCTGCACCTGGATGATTTATTAACCGATGATTCTTTATGGATAAAACTGCGGCGATTTTTGCGCAGCAAGCGGTTGCAAATCGAAGAGCCCGGTTCATTATTGACTTCCAGTGCACCTATGTCTCTGGAACCCGAAGCGGTCGAAGTAAACGTCAAAATTATTTTGATCGGATCGCAAAGCGCATATTATGATTTGCAGGAAATCGATCCAGAATTCATGCGGCATTTCCGGATTAAAGTTGATTTCGCTGCAAGCTTTATCGCCAGCACGAAAACTTATCAAGCATCAGCGGTACTTGTGGCAAATGCCTGCGCTGCGGCACAACTGCCGCATTTCACAGCGACTGCGGTTGCGCGCTTGCTGGAAGAATCGCATCGGGAGGTGGAGGATCAAAAACGGCAGAGCGCTATCTTCGCCAACACCGAAATGCTGTTGCTGGAAAGTGCCGCATTTTGCAATTCACGTAACGGTCACAGGGTGGAAGTGGCAGACATTTCAGCAGCGTTGCAGGCACGTTTAATACGCCATAATTATCCTGACTTGCGTCTGCAAGAAACTATTCTTGAGGGTGAAATCGCTATAGCAGTGCATGGAATAGAAGTAGGTCAACTTAATGCACTGACGCAGATTGATTTGGGCGATCACAGTTTTGGCACCCCTGTGCGTATTACCGCGCGCGCATTCGCGGGAGAGGATGGGGTGGTCAATATTGCCCGGGAAGTAGATATGTCTGGTCCAATTCATGATAAAGGCATGTTGATACTGCAAAACTATCTGACCGGATTGTTTGCCCATATTGCGCCACTCGCACTAAGCGCATCGATTGTATTTGAGCAGGAATATACCAACATCGAAGGAGACTCTGCGTCTTGCGCGGAATTCTACGCACTGTTGTCGTCGTTATCAGGGGTGCCGTTAAAACAAAGTATTGCGGTAACAGGTGCTTTGAATCAATACGGTGAAATCTTGCCGGTAGGAGGCATTAATGACAAGATTGAGGGTTATTTCAGACTGTGCGAGAAAGTAGGTTTAACCGGTGAGCAAGGCGTATTGATTCCTTATCAGAACCGGTCGCATTTAATGTTGAATCACTCAGTTATTGAAGCCGTCAGGCAGGGTTTATTTGCAATTTATACGATGCAGCATGTTATCGAGGGATTGGCGTTGTTAACCGGACTTCCCACAGGGATTAGCACAGATAGTCCACCAAATGATTATTCTTCCGATACAGTTTTAGGTTACGCACAAAAAACACTGCTTACCTTCCGTCGTGCTTGTCAATTGTTACAACATCCTAGAAACGAACATCGACGATTACCGACACGATCGGGTAAATGATAGTAAGCAATCCAATTCTTCTATTCAATATATCTTTATCTCATCAATCTTAAAATTAACCAAGTATAGGTAATGATATACGACACTACAAAAAGAGAATTGCACACCTAGTTTGGTTCAAACTGATAAATCTTCAGGAAAAGCGTGGAAGTACTGGAAGAAAGTTCGCCTATGCTTTTATAGTATAGGCGAACTCGTGAACTTATCAGAAAAACTATTAATCAGCGCACGATGAATAAACTGTGGGGCAAGTAGAGTTTAGTCCTCCAACAGGATCGTTTCTTTGCTCACTCCAATTTAATACCTCCAACACCTGATCTTTATATTCCGGAACCCGTGACCAAAAAATGTAGTTTGCATGCAAGGTATCGCGGGCAAAAACAAGAATTTCGGAAACAGTAGGCACATAACCTGTTCCATCATTTCTCGTATTCTCATAATTTTTCCGCATAACCGTTGGGGCCATAGCCATCATGCCAGAAAAATCCGAATAATAATTATAAACTCCTTGGTTGGGATCGTATTGTGTAGCTTTAAAACTCAATCCATTTTCATCCTGGAAAGTATCCGGACCACTTAGCGTTGCTCCCATATCCCTGAGTTGGGTTACTAGTGAATTAAGAATTGGGCGTGGATAATTGACTTCCTGAATCGTCATTGTATTGGGAAAGAACAAGCGCATTTTCTGATTCACTTGAATCATATTCACATAAAATTCATCGGCTTGGACGCTTAATATGGGCTCAAGGGGCTGACCCATAGCACTTTCTATCATACCAATACCTTCAAAGTAAGGATGCGAATTATAGCGCTCTCCCAATGCCTTAAATAAGGCAATCAAACGATCACGCACTTGAGGATTCCACAGCTTAATGTTATACCCCCTAATAGTGGTTGAGCCATAATCCGAAAAAGGAAATTGCCCACCCTCGTATGCAACACCTTTCACATAGTCAGGCACGAGTTTCCAATTCGGATCAAATGATTTCGTTTGTACCTGAATGACCAGACGTTTATCCCTGGCAGTCAGTTCAGCGAGGCGCTTATCAATAGATGAGAAATCATATACACCTTTTGATTTCTCAAGCTCTGCCCATAGATAACGCATTTGTATTCCACGTAATGCTGGGGTTGCTTTGATTTCACTATATACCTGAGATAGATATGCAGAATTGTTATTGCCCCAACTCATGATTGTATAATAATGACCCGGATGCCATTTGACCGCAGCAGGGTCTGTTGTTGCAGCTGATACATTCAATGGAGCTAAAACCATACTGATAATAAGCAGTAATGAAGCGACTAGAATACGTGCCGGTTTAACTCTTATACTGGTGTTTGGTGTTATCGAATTGATAACCAATAATTGATCATTGGTTTTCATAAGTAATTCCTCCTTAAAGTTTAAGGTAGGAACTGCATGGATACGCTCTGAAGTCTTATTACTCGAGACTCGTCCGTCCTCATACATGAGTAAAACGAGTGGCGTTACCTGGCAGTCCTGCCATCCTGGGGCATTTGCCCTTTAGATCAGTGACTTTGCGTCCCCCGCTTTCGCAGAGTTTGCCTTTTTCATATTGCGACTTTGGGTGCGGTTATCGCTACCGTAGGATTATGTTCATTTGATTCCTCCTTTTAGTTTAGTTAAAAGGCAGGAACTGCGTGGATACGCATCGAAGTGGTATGGCTCGATTCGTTTTATTCACATGCGTGATTAAAACGAGCTGCGGTATCTGGCGGTCCTGCCATCATGGGGTGTTTACCCTTTAGATCAGTGACTTTGCGTCCCCTGCTTTCGCAGGGTTTGCCTTTTTCATCTTTCAATTCTCAATTGCTATTGCTATTGCTATTGCTATTGCTATTGCTGCAGCTGTAGATAGGTCTCCATATTTGAGAAACACTTGTTTAAAACACAAAATACATTATTCATATATAAGAAATTTAGTAATTTCAGCTAATACTTCCTATCTACGCTGTAACGCTCTAGCACATTAAAAACACAAGACTTCATCCCGTCAGTTTATCGGGAATATCATCGCTATTTCACACAAGATGAATAAGAAGCAGGGCAAACAGGATTCAATCCACCTGCATCAGTCGTCTTTTGCGCACTTTGATTTAATACCTCCAGTACCTGAAGGTAATGTGCTTCCCGTGTCCAAAAGATATAGTTAGCATTCAATTTATCGCGCGCAAAAGCCAGAATCTGAGAAACAGTTGGCACATAACCGCTTCCATCACCCTTCGTATTTTTATAATTCTTTGGCATAACCGTAGGAACCATAGGTATCAAGCCGGAGAAATCCTCATAGTAATTGTAAACTCCCTTATGTGGATCATATTTTGTTCCTTCAAAATTCAAGCCTTTTTCTTCGATAAAAAGATCCGGACTACTCAATGCAGTTCCGATATCTTTGAGGCTACCCACGAATGACGCGAGAATTGGGCGTGGATAATTAACTTCCTGAATCGTCATCGTATTGGGAAAAAATTGACGCATTTTCTGCTGCACAATGATCTTATTATTATAAAATCCAGCAATCTGAGCATTTGTGAGCGGTTCGATAGGCTGTCCAAAAGCAGTTTCTATCATGCTGATACCCTCAAAATTAGGATGTGAGTTGTAACGCTCTCCCATTGCCTTGAATAAAGCAACCAAGCGAGTCCGCACTTTGAGATTCCACAATTTGATATTACGCCCTCTTATTTCTGTACTGCCATAATCCGTAGTGTAAAATTCCCCACCTTCATATTCAGCTGTCTTCATATAAGTTGGCACAACTTGTCTTTTATTGAATGATTTTGTTTGCACCTGAATAACAAGACGCTTTCCTCTGGTGGATAATTCAGCGAGACGTTTATCGATGGATGAAAAATCATACACACCTTTTGCTTTTTCCAGATCATTCCAGAAATAACGAATCATCATTCCATTCAATGCCGGTGTTGCATCAAGCTCGCTATATACTTGTGACAAGTAGGTTGCATTATTTTTGCTGGAACCCTTTATTATGTAATAGTGCCCCGGATGCCATTTAACGGCCGTAGGATCCGCTGTTGCCGCTACTACGTTCAAGGGTACTAAAATCATACTGACAATAAATAATAGTGCGGCTACTAAAATATGTGCTGGCCTAATGCTCGTGCCGATAGTTAGTGTTTTCGAATTAATAATCAGTAATTGATTATTGGTTTTCATAAGTAATTCCTCCTTAGAGTTTCAAGAAAGGAACTGCATGGATACGCTCTGAAGTTTTATTACCCGTGACCTATCTAGTAAGTACGTGAGTGAAACAAGTGGCGTTACCTGGCAGTCCTGCTATCATTGGGAGATTTCCCTTTAGATCAGTGACTTTGCGCCCTCTGCTTTCGCAAAGTTTGCCTTTTTCAAGTTACAGAACTAACTAAGCACAAACTGTGCCACAATTTAATTCTTTACGATGCGCATTACATTCTTAAAAGCTAAGAATGCTGTACAAATATTGCTATAAAAAGAAAATTAAAAAAGTAAAAGCTTTATGCAGTGCCAGGATATTATTTACATGGAATGCTACTTTTCCTATTTTTGATCAAAAAATATGACATTTTTTGTCACATCCCGACAAAATAGTAAGAAATAGCTTTTCTTTATTTTACAAACTGAGATTGGAGGTGGGCATTAGTTGAGCATTAATTATGCAGTCTACATTTCATGCTAATTTTTAATCTGGGATCAACGCCTCCCATCGTACCAAATCGGAAGCTTCTTCTTGTTCTGCAGAGCCTTGCGAGGACTGAATAATACGCTAAAGAATTGCATGGCAATTTCTCGCCCGGTGTACAGTTGCACTTTGCGCGGTGATGTGATCAGCGGATGACGAGTCAGAATGGTGAATTTCAGACCGCGTTTGTGTCCCCATTTTTTCAACAATTGACTTAAATCGATTTCATCAGCAGCGAATAATTCCTGGTTAAATCCACCGACATCGCGGAATGCGTCAGTGCGACATACGACTAGCGCCCCGGATGCCCAACGGAAGGTAATCGATAGCACGGTCCAAAGCTGCATCGCAGCATTGCCCCACCACGGTAAATTGGGCATGTGCATGACACTACCGCAACCGACGTATTTTCTGCTTTCAATCATTTGCAAAATATCGGCAACCATATTGACATTCAATAAACTATCGGCATCGACAAACAGCAACCAATCTCCTGTGGCGACTGCCGCGCCGGCATTACGCGCGCGCCCGATTTGATTGATCGGTTCAAATACCACTATCGCTCCGGCTTGTGTAGCAAGTTGCGCGGTTTTGTCGGTTGAATTGTTGTCGACAACGATAATCTCATAAGTGAAACCGGGTTTTGAGTTTGCGCTGACAGATTCCTGGATGGAGTTCAAACAATCCAGAATCAGCTGCTCTTCGTTAAAAGCGGGAACGATAACGGATAGGTGCATGTGCCAACAAAATTATTTTTGAGCAATAAACAAGAGTAGTACTGATAGGGAGAGCGAGGACAACACTCTCCCTTACAGACTTAGAACTCGCCTGACTTAATATAAGGTTGTGACCACAGAATCACTTGCATCAGCACCGATTTACGCCATGCGTCTTGCATGCGATCCACGTCGTCACGGGAATGGCCACCTTTTTCCAAAAACGGACGCAGTGTAGTGGTAATCGGGATCAACAACGCAAAGATATAATGGATATGAATGATAGGTACGGATTTTACATTATCGGTAGTATTTTTCTTTGAGCTGTGATGACGCAATCCGATTTCATATTGATAATTGAGCCAGTCTTGATTGTACTCGGCGTTGGCAGTATCAAGAATCCATTGTCCAAAACGTTTACGCACACCACCCAGGTAATCCATATTAGGTTGACCATCAGCTGCATTAGTGAAATAGTGCAATAGAAAAGGGGTTGAGCCGACAAAGCCGTACCATACATCCAGGATTTGTTCGACTTGATCTTTCAGCACATCGTGCGACATTTTCAGGTAACGTACATCATCATCGCCAAACAGACTGGCTTGTTTAAGTTTGGCAAAATCATCTATGGATACGGGAGATTTTTGCAGCGAAGTGCTGCCATAGGTATATCCGGGTATATTGGTTGTCATAAGGCTTCCTTTTGAAAGGTTAAACAATAAGCATGACTCAATCCATATTTACGCTATGTAATTGATATCATGCCTCTATAAATGGAGACAATAAATTATAAAAATCTGATCATGCACAGAAGTGCCACTCGCGATGCGCGATTTTACAGGATTGATTATTCATTCGGGTAGACTTTTTAAAACTAACCGTGAGGGGGACTTAATAAAGCATCCAGCCATTCTTTCCAACGCCGATACTTTTTCATGAGTACAGTGCCTGTTTGCTTATTTTCTATTTTTTGCATCTCCCGATGATAGATTGCTTTAACTCCACAGACCAATGCGGCAGTACCTTGCAGACTGGCTTCCTTTTGCTGCAAGTGATAAACCGGAAAAATAACACATTGTGCAATGCCATATTGCAAGCAGGGTAACTCGGATAAACCGCCGGATAAATAAACCTGATTTAACGGTGCGTGCTGGTGAAACTCTTCCAGGATACGCGCAACCCGGAAAATAATCGCTTCGAGCAACAGTAAAGCAACTTGTCGTGGGGTAAACCCTGTGAGGGGCTGAGAAAAATGAATGCCCCAATCGTTGCGAAAGTAAGGCGCACCCAGGCCACTAGGTTCTGCCAAGCAGAAAATATCGTTGCACGCCAGATCTTCGATGCAACATTCATTGACCGGGTAAGGCGCAAGCGCTGAGGCGATGGAATTAAGCGTCCCTTCGATAGCAAATTGCACTTGCCGGTTTCTGTTTTGATAAACCAATGTTTGTAAATATCCACTAGACGCCACTTCTCTCTTGGCAAACGAACGAATCACAAAGCCACCCGTACCCAGATTGACCAAAGCTTCGCTCTGATTATTTGCCAAACTGGCAATCAACGCCGCCGATTGATCGCCGACGCTAGCTTGTAAGATTAATCCATTATCTAAAGTAAGATTCAATTCTGTTGAAGGTCGGATTTGCGGCAAAATCGAACGAGGAACATCGAAAAAGTCACATAAAGTGTCTGACCACTGCTGCTGATGAATATCCATCAGCAGCGTGCGCGCGGCCATTGATGCATCGGTGATAAAGTGCCGCTTGCCTGTCCAGCGCCAAATCAAAAACGTATCCAGGGTACCAACCAGCCATTCACCTTGAATAAGCTTCTGCCGCCATGGCGGGTTTTCCTGCAACAGTACACTCAACTTAGGCCCCAGGTAATAAGGCGTTAAACGTAAGCCGGTAAGTTTGTGAATAGTATTTGAGGGCATCCGCAGACGATCGCAACAACTTGCGCCACGATCATCTTGCCAGGAAATTAATGGCGTTACCGGTTTACCGGAGGTTTTATCCCAGAGTAAAAAAGACGAACGTTGACTGCACAATCCCAACGGTGGATTATTCTGAGTTTGGGTTTGAGCAAGGCATTCTTTGAGAACCTGTTCAGCAACGACAGCATACTGCAGTGCATGGCTTTCGTATCGCCCATGGCAGCTGTCGATAGCAGGTGCCGGGTGAGTAACAATGTGCCGAAGCATTCCGTGATGATCCATCAAAGCTGCTTTGATGGATGTCGTACCTAAATCGAGTGCGATCGCCACTATCACTGCATGCTCCGATAATTTTTGCAACGTGTAATTTCCTGCGCAATCTGCGTATTGCTCCAATTCAAATTACCCGCTACGCGCTGCGCAATATGCAGCAATTGATCTTCAGTAAGTTTTGTCAGAATGAGTAATGGCAAACGGCGGCGCAGCAGATCATCCAGGTGCATAACCATCTCGGTTTCGGCACAATACATCAGGTCGGCACGAATAAAGGGTAACGCTGGAATAATGCGTTGCGCCAAATCAGGCTCCGTTTCGATCCGCTGGAAAATTTCTACGACACGCACACCATGGCGACGCAATAGCCATTGCGCACTCTCCGCATCAATACCTAGTTGCATCGCTCGTTCAGATATACGGGCAGACCAAACCGTGAAATTTTCCTGCGGCGCCCAAGGAAACGGACGATCCTGAGTAGCGCAAGGTAGTGAAATACCCAGTTGTGTGCATACTGCATCGACAATATGTGCAGCATCCTGGCGTGACGAAGTGATTTTTCCACCAATAGCATAATGTACGCCATTAGACGCAGATTTCAATTCCCAATCACGGCTGATTATTGAAGGTGAGCTGGAGGCGGTTGTCGATGCATTTTGCTTAAAAACCCGCAAACCGGCAAAGCTACCGATGATATCGCTGCGTGTCCATGATGTTTTCAAATAACTATTGGCAGCGGCAAGCAGATAATCGATGTCGCTGTCTTCAGCCAAAACCTGTTCCACATTGCCCTTGAAATCGGTATCGGTGGTTCCAAGGAGTGTTAAGCCGTACCAAGGAATCATAAAAAATACACGACCATCTGATTCGGTGGTCAGCAACAAAGCTTCAGTACTCAACAAAGCGGGCATGATCAGATGAACGCCCTTGGCAAGACGGCACCATGCATTGCTTGGCGTCTCTTTAGTCAGCCACTGACCCGTCGTAAAAACAATTTGTTTAGCATCAATTCTTTGTTTGTTCTGGGTGAGTTGATCTTGAATGAATGCGCCATTAGCTTTGCCATCCACTTCCAGCACCTGAACCAGCCGGCAATAATTTACGCAGCAAGCACCGGCAGTCTGTGCACCTGCAATCAATTCCAGGGTCAATCGTACGTCGTCCGTTTGTGCATCAGCGTAAGTGAATCCTCCTTTCAGATTGTTCGCACTAATCATGGGAAAATGTGTGCTGAATTGCTGCACATCATAATAGCGATGATGCATGGATGTATTGGCGTCACCAGCCAAATAATCATACAACGACAAGCCCAATTTTAGTTGCAATCGGTTGAGACGCTGCTGTGCGTAAACCGGCACACCGAAGTGCAAAGGCCATACACGATGCGGTGCCGCACGCAGCAGCATGGTACGTTCTTTAAGGGATTTACTGACCAGTTTGAAATCGTATGTTTCCAGGTAGCGCAAACCACCATGAATCAATTTGGTCGACGCGGAAGACGTTGCGCTAGCCCAATCGTTTTGTTCGACGATAGCCACTTTCAGGCCGCGAAGCGCCGCATCATAGGCTGTCCAGGCGCCATATATGCCGCCACCGCAAATCAAAAGATCAAAAGATTGAGCGGATAATGCTGCAAAATCCCGTTTCATTGATCGCGCAGTGCCAGCGCTTTATTAGGTAAATCGCTGATCAGAATATCAACGCCCAGCTGCAAGGCCTTATTAATCTCAACATCGCTGTTGCAGGTATATACGCTGACACATTTGCGATGATCATGCAATAAATCGACAATGGCTTGATCGGTGCTTGAAATCGGCAGACAAAAACCATACAGAAAAGTATGGGTAGTGAGTAACCGACGTGCATCGGTAATGGTTTGGTCGGTTTCAAAGTTATAAATCAATGGAGCCCCCGCCCGATGGTAATGGGCATACTCAAGACTCGCAAGATTGAAGGAAGAAACCAGTATATTTTGATCAGGATCATTGCCAATCAAATCCAGCGTTTGGCGCATTTTTGTTTGATGACGAGAGGATGATTCCCACTCACGATTTTTAACTTCAATCAATAAATGGCAACATTGGCGGTAAGTCACCAGAAAATCCCGCAGAGTCATAATGCCTTCATCCTCAGAATCCGGATTAATCAGCGTTTGTAATTGCTGATAATCGAAATCATCGATGTTCTTATCGTTCAGTCCGATTTTATTAAGAAAACGATCATGCCACAGCACCGCGACTTCATCGCGGCTCAGCTGCACATCGGTTTCAATGCCGTCAATAGCATATCGTAGTGCTTTGTCGAAAGCACCACGGGTATTTTCCATGGCTTCCCGATTTGCACCGCGATGCGCGAATATCTTGCATTTTTCAGGTAGCGAGTTCATATTCGCGCATCGTGGTTATGAATAGCATTACATGATTATTGAGCGGTCTGCAACAACTCGATAATGACTGGGTCTTTAGCAATTTCAGCCGCAGTCTTTCCGGTTTTGCTTTTGATTTTTGCGTCAGCCCCTCTGCTCAGCAACACTTTTACCGCATCTGCATGATCATGCAAGCCCGCCCACATCAATGCCGTTATGCCATCTTCATTTTGCTGATTAATATCAGCGCCGCTATCCAATAAAATTTCCACAACCGGCACGTGTCCGTTTTGTGCAGCCAGAATCAGCGGGGTAAATCCATTATTGGCTTGATGGCGAACCGCAGCGCCATGTTTGATGAGCGTCTTTACTACCTCAGCATGACCCATTAATGACGCCAGGATCAAAGGTGTTGCGTCATTTTCGTCCTTTACGTCAACTTTGGCACCCTTTTCCAGCAGGGCATTGACAATATCAAGATGGCCATTCTGTGCAGAAACATACAACGGTGTAGTATTGTTGACGGCTACCAGGTCAACGGGGGCGTTTTTTGCCAATAAGGTTTCGACGATCGCCGTGTGTCCATTTCTTGCAGCCATGTATAGCGCAGTGGTATTGTCGGATGCCTGCGCATCAATTTTCGCTCCCTTGGCCAGAAGCTTATCGACAATGGCGCTTTTGCCTTCCATGGCGGCAATGATCAAGGCGTTAAGTTTTTCCTGGGTTTGCAGCTGAACATCCGCACCTTTTTCAAGCAGTGTATCGACAATCGCTTCATGGCCTTTTTGTATTGCCAGCATCAGCGGCGTAATACCGTCGGTGGTTTGAGCATTAATATCCGCACCTTTGGCTAGCAGCCTATTAACAATGTCAGCATAGCCATTTTTTGCGGCAACGGTTAATGCAGTGACATTACCCGCGTTTTTAATAGTGACATCAGCATTCTTTTCCAGCAACTGATCGACGATATCGGTATGTCCAAATTGGGAAGCGACAATCAGTGCGGTAAATCCCATTTCATTTTGGTAGTTAACATTGACACCTTTTTCCAATAACTGCTTAATGGTTTCTATATTTCCGGAAAATGCGGCTTTAAGAAATTCGCTTTCGTCTTCGGTTGCCGCATGTGCAAAAGATGTCACTAAAAAAATAAATATGATTGTGCGTGCGAAAAATTTGTACATGGTATTAATTGATTTTTTTATAGCATTCATTGTTACACCTATATCAGACTTGTTATTATCAACTATCGGGGTTATTAACGCGATTGAGTGATCAATGCAACATGCATTGAAATAGATTGGGCCTCATTGGCAATATTTTAACTCAGAAACATCTATTCTTAGGTTTAATTCGATGTGCGCGCAAGCATTCTGATGATTACAATTAAACGCCTGTAAAATTTATAAATAGTATATCTCGATGCTTTTCCGAATAACACGTAATGTTCGACAACTATGCATGATTGGATCATTCCTGATTGGCCTGCACCCAGTAATGTAAAAGCACTGTTTACAACGCGTACAGGTGGTGTGAGCCGTGGTGCAAAGGGTGTTTATTCTTCGCTGAATTTAGGTACACACGTTAACGATAATTTGGCTGATGTAACCCAAAATCGGACTTTACTACGCCATTACTTACCCGCTGAACCCAGGTGGTTGAAACAGGTGCACGGGACCATACCGATCGCGATAGATCATGCGACAACGGAAATTCCCGAGGGAGATGCAGTTTTCAGCCGTAAACAAAAAACAGTTTGCGCGGTGATGGTAGCCGACTGTCTGCCGGTATTGCTCTGTAATACTGCGGGTACTACCGTCGGTATCATACATGCAGGCTGGCGCGGGCTGGCCGGAGGAATTATTGAGAAATCCATTCATGCTATGCAAATCGATCATGATCAGCTGATAGCGTGGCTGGGGCCGGCAATTGGCCCGGATCACTTTGAAGTCGGACCCGATGTGTACGAAACCTTTGTCCACCATGATGCACAGGCGGAACAAGCATTTGCAGTAAAAAACGATGGGCATGAAAGAAAATGGCTGGCGGATATTTTTTTATTGGCACGGCAACGCCTGGCAAACAGTGGCATTACGCACATTTATGGTGGAGGGATCTGTACTTTCAGTGATCCCGAACGTTTTTTTTCGTATCGACGAGACAGCGAAACCGGGCGCATGGCTGCTCTAATCTGGTTTGAGTAAACTCTTCCTTAAGTTTATTGCAATGCAACAGCGTATAATCCCGCCTTTCTTTTTTAATTCGTGTTATGTCAACGCTTACCTGGATTATTGCTGTCAGCTTGCTGGGCGGTGTATTAAGTTTGATAATTGCGGCCATATTGGCGCTCAACGCTCGAATATCCTGGCTTTCAGTATTAATATCCTATGCCATTGGTGCATTATTGGGCGTCGCTTTTTTAAATACTCTGCCAGAAGCCCTTGAGCATGCAGACAACCCAACGCAGGTAACCCTCTTTGTATTATTCGGCATCTTAGTTTTTTTTATTCTGGAAAAGCTGGTGTTATGGCGCCATTGTCATTTGGAAGACTGTGAAGCTCATGATCCGCTGCATAGCATTGCGGCAACTCCGAACAGTCATCATGAGCATGATCATGGACGCAGTGGAATCATGGTGATCGTAGGGGATACCTTCCATAATTTTGTCGACGGCATTCTGATCGCAGCTTCATTCATGGTGGATGTGCAACTCGGCATCGTGACATCGATTGCGATTATTGCGCACGAGATACCTCAGGAAGCCGGAGATTTTATTATTCTGTTGAATTCCGGCTATACGCGCCGCATGGCATTTCTACTGAATGTAGTGTCCAGCCTTGCTACTCTGGTAGGAGGCGTACTTGCATATTTCATGCTGAATAAGATGGATTTTTTAATCCTGCCCTTGTTAGGAATTGCTTCCGCGAGCATGATTTATGTAGCGATGTCGGATCTGATTCCCAGCTTACATAAACGTCCTGAGATTCATGCTACTGTTCAACAAGTTATTCTTATTTTATTGGGAATTTCTTCCATCTGGCTGGTAGGAAATATTTTTCCCCATACTTAAACCGAGCTTAACCAATGAAATGATGATAACGTACAAAAATTTTAGAGATTTTTTCATGACAAAACAATTATTCGCGATATTACTGCTGTTTCTATTTACTCATGTTGTGCATGCCAATGAAAGCGATATCCTGGAAAAGGTTGAGAGTAGTGCGCGCTCATGGCTAGGATTTGTTGATCGCGAACAATACCAAGAAAGCTGGGAAAACTCATCGTCATTATTGAGAGCTAAAACACCTGAAGCCACATGGATAAAATCAATGACTACGCTCAGATCTTCGCGTGGCGCAATAAATACCCGATTTATCGCAACAGCGGGTGCAACAAAATCATTATCCGGATTTCCTGACGGAGATTATGTGGTTTTACAGTTTTACACCACATTTGCCGGAAAAGGCTTGATTCTGGAGACAGTCACGTTAGCCAAGGCACCAGATGGAACGTGGCAAGTTTGCGACTATGCGATCAAATAAACAATCTCGTGTAAAACTACGGAAAGTGCACGCTTAACATGTAATCCATAAACCGCCTAGAGCACAGTTTTTCTCTTCTTCCATTTCATTGGTTAATCGTATATCTGCGTTCATCCAGTGGGTTTGCGTATTTTAAATAAATCGAATAACTAAAAATCAGCCTGATGGACAAAAACAGAACCGCGGAACAATCATTGATAGTACTTGGCATGACCGCAGAAAAAGGCAGATGGCTGCTCGTTCTAGTTGGATTATTGATCAATGTTTGCTTAGGTTCCATTTATGCGTTCAGCGTTTTCAGAAAACCGTTAGAAGGCTTATGGGACATTACGTCCAGCCAAAGCGGTTATCCGTTTATGGTTTTTCTGGCAGTATTTGCAATCGTGATGCCCCTGGCAGGCAATTTAATCGCACAATGGGGGCCAAGAAAGACCACCATGCTTGGCGGCATGCTGGTGGGAATAGGATGGATTGCTGCAAGTTTCTCACCGGATATCCTTACCCTGACGATTTTATATGGAGTAATCGGCGGTACCGGGGTCGGCATCGTTTACGGCTGCCCGATTGCGGTGATCGCGAAATGGTTTCCGCTGAAAAGTGGATTAGCGATTGGTTTAACAGTCATGGGATTTGGTATATCAGCGCTAGTCACAGCACCCCTGATGAAAGCGATGATCGACAATCCGGATATAGGCATCATGAACACGTTCCTTTATTCAGGGATAGCATTTGGTGTAATCATTACGCTTCTGGCGCAGTTATTGAGCTTTCCCGCGGCCAAATGGACATCTGCGGAATCGGAAGCAACCGCTACGGCTATATTGCCAGCTTTAAACTTATCCAGACAAGAAATGCTAGAAACTCCCAGCTTCTATGCGTTATGGGCCACCTACACCATCGGTTGTCTGGCCGGATTAATGGCGATTGGCATCGCATCCCCGGTGGGTACGGAAGTAGCCAAACTGGATGCGACCATGGCAGCGCTGGCTGTTTCACTTTTTGCGATATTTAATGGCTTGGGACGACCCATATTTGGCACTATAACCGATAAGCTGGGCCCGAAAAATACCGCGATGCTCTCATTTACCCTGATATTTGCAGCATCCCTATTGATGTTTTTTTTCGGACAAGAAAACGCGATGCTGTATGTAGTCGCATTCTGCATATTATGGATGTGCCTGGGCGGATGGCTTGCGCTGGCGCCCACTTCAACCGGAATCTTCTTCGGAAAGCAGTACTATGCCCAGAATTACGGAGTAGTGTATACAGCCTATGGCGCTGGTGCAATTCTGGGAACACTGATATCGGGTAATATCAAAGATATCACCGGTAGCTATTTGGATGCATTTCCCATAGTGGCGGGGTTAGCGCTGCTTGGGATAATTATTGCCGCGCTCGGATTGAATCCCGTTAAGCGCCAATAAACCGGTTAAAAAGTAGTGCTGAAAAACCTTATCGTATTAAGCAGATGAAACCATAGCCGAACCGCACATGACTGTTCCTTTCGAATTTTGGCTGCACCACGCAATCTTCTACGCATTACTTTTTCTTATTCATTATGTGTGCGGATTACTCGTTATCCATCGAAATTTCAAAGTTAACTACACACGCAAAATAAATCATTTCGCATTTTTCTTTCTGCCGCCTTTGCTGTCACTGGCCATTGAATATACATACAGCCCGGCAACATTTTTCATCGATTTAATCTGCGTATTCATTTTCCTGACATTCTTTATAGAGCCCTTGCGCAATAAAGTTAGAGTGCTTTCCATAATGTTCTGCTCGTTTGATCGGCCGGAAGATAGGCCATTCACCTTGACTTGGCTGTACACCCAGTTTATCGCCAGTTACTTGGTATTAATCCCGTTGCTGGTTTATTTCGAAAGCCGTGAGATGCTGCCGCTCGTGATGATCATCATCATTGCCAATGGCGTGGGCGATGGGCTTGCGGAACCGGTCGGCATAAAATTTGGCAAGAAAAAATATACCACTTATGCGCTTTTTACCCAGCAAAGGTATGTTCGAAGCTATATCGGCAGCGCTTGCGTATTGATATCAACTGTTATTGCAATATTGGCATTTCACCAATTTTTCAATGCTACTCAGCTCGTGGTTGCTCTACTGGTAATGCCAATTCTGATTACTTTAGCCGAAGCTTTTTCTCCACATACCTGGGATAGTCCGCTCATCTATGCATCCGGCGGCGTATCATTAATTGGTATTTTTCATTATTTGTGAAGAGAAGAGCAATTCACCGGCAACATCGCTTTTTCCTTCATCAAGCATACCGGCGAGCACCCTTTCCTCGCCATCGGCTTATTGCCTAACGACGATCCCAAAGATCCGCGCTTGTCGGTGGGTCAGAGAAACGGCGAAAATGACGAATGCTGGTTCCGCGCGCCACTGGCCGAGCAATTGTTGAACGGCAATCCTTACCCCGTGCAGTTTTACATCCAAAACGATTTCAACCGGAAAATCCACCTCAGTTTGTTCGAAGGCATCGCCGCCCCGGCACCTTTTGAGCAAGTATCTAACGAAGACACGCTCACGCTGATCGGCCATGACCGCGCCGCCGACATCCAGGATGTTTACATGTTACTGGAACGCAGCCAGATAACGGACTATGAATTCCTGGCGGGCTATCGCTACAGTATTTCCTACCTGAATCAACCGGAAATCCACAGCATCGAAGACCAAATCGGCCTCGGCGCGGACGAAATCCGCCTCACCCTAACCGCCGATGACATGGCCACCAATTTCCTCGATTTTACCGACGAAGATTTCGACGACGACGAACCGCAGATGCTCAACTCTTATTACCCCAAAAATACCGCGTTCAACGACCGGCTCAACATCACCGTGTTCGAACTGGACAGCGGCGAAGACGACGACGGTCCCTTCACCGCCATAATTTCCGCATCAAAGAAAGGCGAAAACAGCCGGGAATCGTCGCTCATCATCGAAGCGGAAGGCGCGGAGTACCAGATCAGTTACAAACTGAGCCGGAATCCAAACTGGTGAAGGTGGAATGCATTTATTTTTTGGGCAGCTTGTTTTTGGCTTCGTAAGACGGATGCCCGAAGGATAATCCGTCAAATCAAATCCAGTAGTAACCGATTATCCAGGGAAAACACTTTCATTCGGTGGAACGCTTTCAGCTTCCGCCTTACGTGGGTTAGTTTTTATAAGTGCTGTTACAATATGGGTGCGAAAGTTGAGCATTGTCAAAACTGCCTGTTCCACCATCTTCTTTTCGGATTTTGTGGTCGATAGAGATCGATTTTGGATGAAGTATTCCACCACATATCTTGCATCTCGGAGCCGAATTAATAGCCTCCGCTATATATGCTGCACTTTTTGTTGATTTTGAAAAAGAAGTTGAATCAGTATCAGATTGGTGAATCTCATCCAAGTCTATATATGAAAACTCATGAGATTTACCTAATTCAACAAGAACATCATCTGCATTAGTTGCGGAAGCCAGCTTTTCAAGAATCGCATGGAAAAACCTAACTAGGGGAACCACTGCTTTATTAGCTTGCCTTGCTTTCCTAACAATTTGTTGAATTACAATATCTGACTTGATAATTATATTTTCAAACTCAACCCTGTGCTTTGTAAAAACTTTTAACCTACTTGACTCTGATAATTCTTTCGAAAAAACAATTATTGCGTGAAAACAGCTAACTCTAAAGTTACCAGATTGGCTATAGATATATACAGCTGGATGAAGGCCTAATGATGATTGGTGACTATCGTTAACTCGCTGCAAAGATTTCTTGATTTCAACTAACGCTTTAAGCGTCTCTTCTCCATTTTTATCCTCATCATGACTATTGGCTCCCAGCAACTTAACAAGTTCGAAAACCATCGATAAAGAATTGCTCGCGTGGTTTTTCCCACCCAAAGGTAAGTCTAAAGTCTTAATCGGAGTTAAAAGCTGCGGCTTAAATATCAGATCGTTAATTATTTCTGCTTCATTCTGAATCTTATTAGATAGTTCTGGCTCGAAGACCTTCCAGTATTTGTATCCTTGCCCACCTCTCAAAATTGCCCTTGAACACAAACCCGCTGGCTTTCTTCTAGCTTCTAATATGGCAATTTCCGTATCACTAATGGGTGTGGATTTCTGATTAATCTTGAAAAAACTACTTTCAGCTTTTTTTGAATCTCCATCTACCCATTGTAATTGCAAAGCTCTTGTGCCGAAATTCTTAAGCCGTTTTCTAACATGCTCAGCAGCAACTTCTGGTTCAAATAATGCGTCTTTAAAATCCTTGAAGGAACCAATTTCTTGATTGATAATTTGACGAGCTTTTTTTGCAGCTTCTATTTGTTGTTCTGGTATGGCATTATCGAAAAACTTTCTAGAAATTTTACCATCACCATAATCATCGTTAACCCAAGCAGCTATTGCACTAATCCTATGGGCACCATCTATCACAAATGTATAACTATCAGCGTACTTCCAAAGAATTATCGCTGGCACTAAATCACCGTCCAAAAAACTTTCAACAAGATCTTTTACCTTCTCAACATCCCACTCATTTGTTTCACGCTGAAAATCAGGTTTTCGTAATGATGAGAAGAAGAAGCCAGGAATTTCAAAGTCACTATAACTCAGAGTTGTCTTATGTGGCCCTTGAGAATTGTGTGCTTGATCCTGAACTTCAAAGTCGTCTCTTCCGATAAGAGCATCTAAGAATAATTTTTGGGGCATTTTACATCCTTATTTTTGAGCAACTCGACTCATAATCACAATCAAACATCCAAAATAACTTGAGCTAAAACTTCAGAGTAATATCCAATCCTGCAACATTCACTCTATCCTCTTATTTTTTATAAAACCGTCACCAATTTAGGTTTTATCATCAGAAGGTATCAGATCCATACCAGCGAAGCATACCCCCCAATCGCCGTCCCGTGCAATTAATAGCTAAATCTGCGGATCAACCCCCACCATAACAGACTCGCTAAAATGCAATAATGGATTCGCGATGCAATTACAAGCGTTAAGGAAGCTTCAAGCAAAATTATGATTACTTTATATGGCATTGAGTGGTCACGGGCGAAATATGTATTGTTCACACTGGCGGAACTTGGCCTGAATTTCCAGTATGTCCGGATAAACCCATTCGAGAAAGTGAAGAATGCGCCCGAGTATTTAAAGCTGAATCCACTGGCGCAGGTGCCCACGCTGGTCGATGGCGATCTGGTGCTGACCGAAGCGGTGGCGATTAATTTTTATCTGGCTAGAAAATACGGTGCTGGGAAGCTATGGGTAGATCGGCTCGAAGACGAAGCACAAATCTACAAATGGAGTCTGTTTGCTCTCACTCAAATGGAAACTGCCTGTGTGAATCTTATTCTGCACCGGAAAGTTTTCGATGCGAAAGTTAGAAATCCGGACATCATCCAGGTGGCTGAAAAGAAACTGACGAAACCGCTTGAGGTATTGAACAACCATCTTGCCGGTAAAGATTTCCTGGTGGCCGGCAAATTTACCGTCGCAGATATCAATATGGCGGGTGTATTGTCCTTTGCGCTGGGCGGCGAATTTGATTTTTCGCCCTATCACCATGTGGCGCGGTATTTGGATGCTATTTTATCGAGATCGGCGTGCAAGAAAGCGAGAATTGCTCCCTATACCTAAGGAAACGCTGATTAATTGGACGAATGCGATGAAGCACAAGACGCATGGAACGCAGCAACTGAGACATATCAATAAGATAGGCGAAGGCGCGAGTACCGCGCAACGAAGTGATTCGCTCGTGCAGTCAATTAATCAGCGTTTCCCTAAATTCGCGCATCATTGATGCGCATGTAATGCCCGATACCGTTTTCTTGCTTCTTCTTCCTTCAGCGTGTCATCAATTTCACGCAGAACGCTTTGCAGGTTGACCGGTTTTTCAATACGTTCGAAGTGCCCGGTCAAAACGCTGTCCTGATGGAGTTGTCCGCTTTGGTAGAGTGACCATATCTCCATGCCATAACTCGTCGTTAGCAATTCAGGCGCAAACTGACCGAAATAAATTGCCAAGTTCTCGACATCGCGTAGCAGCATTTTGCACGCTTGGTTATTGGCAGATGCGTCGATCGCTTGCGGCAAATCGATGATCACAGGCCCGCTACTGTCGACCAGCACGTTATATTCGGACAGATCGCCGTGGATAATCCCTGCACATAACATGCGAACCACCTGCGTTATTAGTGCGCGGTGATATTCACGCGCTAATTCGGCAGTCAGCACAAGTTCGCTGAGCCGCGGGGCTGCATGGCCATTGCTGTCGGTCACCAGATCCATCAGCAATACGCCCTCATGAAAATGATGCGGCTTGGGTACACGCACCCCCGCAGCAGCGAGCCGGTACAACGCATCCACCTCTGCGCTTTGCCAGGATTCTTCCTGTGCTTTGCGTCCGTAGCGGGTGCCTTTTTCCATGGCGCGTGCGCGACGGCTGTTTTTTACCTTGCGGCCTTCGGTGTAATCCGTGCTTTGGCGGAAACTACGTTTGTTGGCTTCTTTGTATACTTTAGCGCAACGTATCTCTTCTCCACAGCGAACCACATAAACCGAAGCTTCCTTGCCGCTCATTAATTGACGGATAACCTCATCGATAAAGCCATCCTGGATCAGGGGTTCAATTCTTTTTGGAGTTTTCATTCGTGTAAATACTACGCTTATATTGTGATATTCGTCTTAGCAGACCGTTGAAAAACTATCTGCGGCGTTAAAAACAGGACTTGAATGATGCTATCCGGAATGTTTAACCGTACATTGTACCGATTTGCCGGTATTTCAATAGGGGTGTTTTTATATGTTTGGCGGGATCATGCGAAGTGGAGCATTTTTAATCAGCGGAACGCTTCCAGCTTCCACCTTACGCGGGTTTATGCGCTTGTCATGCATTTTTACCAGCCTCTTATTGAACGCAATTTAGCTTGCAACGACGCTGATAGCTCAGCAAACCCTTCGCCCTTTGGCAAATAACGGATATGGCGTAAGTGGCGAAGGTCAAAAGGTATATCATGCTCAGATTGAGTTATTAGCCTCACTTCTTTGCCTTTTGCATGAGCAATGCCTACCTCATAGAAAACATAGGATTTTTCCCCGAGCAGTCGCAAACCGCAACCTTAGCTCTAGCAATGATATTTACGATATCCTGAATTACTGCACGGTGCTCCCAAATCATCTGCCCGTACGCAAGAAAAGCCGATTGAGGTTGTTGCTTGCTGATATGCGTCCCTTTCCAGCAACCATCATGCGCAGGTATCCGCTTTGATTACAGCTGCCAATATCACCGGCATCATTCACATAACAATTAGTGTACACTTATATCGTGTACACGATATCAGCAAAGGATGCAATCGATGAAAAATATTACATTAAGCGCGGATGATAAATTGATTGAAGCCGCTCGGGAACGTGCACGCGCCGAGCAAACCACACTGAACGAACAATTCCGCCGCTGGCTGGCAGATTATGTGCGGCAGGAACAACAAACCGGATCCGCCATGACATTGGTAGAGGAATTACGTGGACAAGTACGCACGGGCGGGCGCAAATTCACGCGGGATGAAATGAATGAGCGGTGAATTCATCGATACGAACGTTTTTATCTACCTGTTCGACGAAACCGATGCACGCAAGCGCGGAATCGCGGACCGATTGGTCCGGAGCGCACTGGAGACGCGCAGCGCCTGCATCAGCCATCAAGTTGTCCAGGAAACGCTCAATGTGGTGACGCGCAAACTACCTTTTCCCATGAGTCCCGAAAATGCGCAGCGCTTTCTGCAACAGATTCTGACACCCTTATGGCGGGTCATGCCCAGTCCAGCGCTTTATCAGCGTGGCCTTGACCTGCAAGCACGCTATGATTTTAGTTTTTACGATGCCTTGATTGTCGCCGCAACCCTTGAATCCGGCAGCACGCGCTTGTACACGGAAGATTTGCATCACGGCCAGAAAATCGAGGGATTGCTGGTTGAGAATCCTTTTATTGATTGAGCTGAAAGGCGATTGCGCAAATAATGGATACACTGATTAATTCGCCGGGCAAGATGGATGGCGTGCAAAGAAATTCGGCGGAACGTTTTAAGCTTTCGCGTTGCGCGGGCTAAGCCACGCTGCGAAGCGTCGTCGGCTTGCATGAAATAACAGACCGCTCACGTCTCAGCCGCGAAAGGCCGCATCGATTGCGGCAATATCGATTTTCTTCATCGTCATCATCACATCAAAGGCTCGTTTGGCGGCAATGCGGTCGGGACTGGTGAATGCTTTCGTCAGAGCAACCGGCGTAATCTGCCAAGAGATGCCCCACTTGTCCTTGCACCAACCGCAGTCGCTCTCCTGACCACCGTTGCCGACGATCGCGTTCCAATAGCGATCCGTTTCACTTTGGTCTTCGGTCGCAACCTGAAAAGAAAAGGCTTCGTTGTGCTTGAACGCAGGCCCGCCATTGAGTCCGAGGCACGGGATGCCCATTACGGTGAACTCGACAGTCAATACATCCCCTTCTTTGCCCGATGGAAAATCCCCTGGAGCGCGATGCACCGCGCCGACGGACGAATCGGGAAATGTCTCGGCATAAAATCGCGCAGCCCCCTCGGCGTCGTTTTCGTACCAGAGGCAGATCGTATTTTTTGCAATCTTGGTCATGTCATATTTCCTTTGAATTGAGAGATTATATGGTTCCGCATTGCTTCAGCTTCGTAGGACGGATGCCCGAAGGGTGATCCGTCAAATCAAAACCGGCATCAACCTATCATTCAATGCTGCCATCATTCTTATTCAGCAGGATTGCATGGGCTAATAAATCATACGGATGGCATACCTTTATTACGCAAGTTATGCGTATCATGCACTATACGTTTAAAGATTTGCGACATCGGCTTGTAATTCACATTTACACCATCAATATTGGCATTAATCCACTCATTCGGTTGTATGTTCTCCCAATCAAGATCATAACCGGCAGCAAGAGAAAGATGCTCAAATAACAATCGTTGGACTCTTCCGTTGCCTTCTCGGAAAGGATGTATCATATTGAACTCACAGTAATATTCAGCAAGCTTATCGCAAAAATCTTCCTCGGATAGATTCTTTAACCAATTGTTTTTGTCTAAACTATTGAATAACCTTTGTGATTCAGGGATCAATCTTGCACAGTTACAGAAGCGCGTGCCGCCTTTCGATATATCCACACTACGCAGCTTACCTGCCCAATCATATAAGTCAGAGAAAAGCTGGCGGTGAAGGTGTTCCATATACTTCAAGTCATACGGAGGAGGTTTGAAAACTATCTTTCCGGCCGTTATTGCTGTGATTTCTCTTTCTGCTTTTTCAAGCTCATCCATATTCTTAATGTTAAGCTTATTTTTTAAGATTGTGGTTCCTTGGTAACAGTAACAGTCATTCGCCGCATCATACTTATCCATGAACTTACCTTCTGTATTTCGCTAGCACACTTTCTAATGATGTGCTTTCATCTGGGTATTCGATTTCAATGCCTTCAAGCTTCGAGCTATTTTTGAATTTTTTTAATTTTGTTCTTTCATAATGCTCGTAGGGGTCGAAAAAACCTGAGCTAAATGTTGTGATGATTAAACTGGCTTTATGCTTTAATTCCTGCCGATCTCTCGCTTTTATTTTCAGTTTAAGGATATTGGATATCTCTTTCTTTGACTCTGTAAAAGAGTTTCTTTCACATACTGAAACTAAAAGCTTATAATTTAAGGAAACAATTTTCTTAAGACTATGAATCTTAAAAAATAAAGACTCCCATCCATTAACTCCCAATTTATTACCAATCTCCTTTTCCAGGATTTTCTTGATATCAAAATAGGAGCCAAATGACCTTAGCTCAAGCACACTAGATGCTGTCAAAATTTCGCTTACTTTCATATTAACTCAGCATATTCAATAACAAAATTAAGCACATAATACAGCTTCTGAAAGCAAAATGTCCCAGATTATTTGGGATACGCACAACTACCATTAGACGTCTGAAATAACGTGATATATTACGCTTAGAGCAATAGTTAAACCCGCAGTATCCATTCTATCTCATTATTTTTTATGAAATTGTCACTGTTCTGAGCTTCATCGTTAAATATCGCCGGAAAGCATTAGATCCACACCCTAAAATTCCATACCCGCAAAGCATACCCTTCAACCTCAGCTTCATGCAATTGATATTGACACGCACCATAACTAAGCATTTCCATTGAAAAACGTTTAGAATATGCGCCCCTTTCTTGCAACCATCATCCGTAGGTATCTACTTTGATTACAACCGCTAATATCACCATGCAATTCGGCGCCAAGCCGCTGTTTGAAAATGTTT
Source organism: Nitrosomonas ureae (assembly GCF_001455205.1). Lineage (NCBI taxonomy): Bacteria > Pseudomonadati > Pseudomonadota > Betaproteobacteria > Nitrosomonadales > Nitrosomonadaceae > Nitrosomonas > Nitrosomonas ureae. Next base: position 1,549,452 of record NZ_CP013341.1, on the reverse strand, counting down.
CCGTTAAATTTGGCGGGGGTAACCGTTATGGATTGATCGGCGCAAACGGTTGCGGCAAATCGACGTTTATGAAGATTCTCGGGCGCGATCTTGAGCCCACTTCCGGTAATGTCGCGGTTGACAGCGGTGAACGGGTGGGCAAGCTGCGGCAGGATCAATTCGCGTTTGAAGATTGTCTGGTGATCGATACGGTCATGATGGGACACGCCGAATTATGGCGCATCAAGCAGGAACGCGACACCATTTATGCCAATCCGGATGCTACGGAAGACGATTATATGCATGCTGCCGAACTGGAATCCGAGTTTGCCGAGCTGGATGGCTATTCGGCGGAAGCGCGCGCCGGGGAGCTATTGCTTGGGGTGGGCATTCCCTCTGACCAGCATCAGGGATTGATGAGCGCGATTGCGCCGGGATTCAAGTTGCGCGTGTTATTGGCGCAGGCCTTATTTTCCAATCCGGATATCTTATTGCTGGATGAGCCGACCAATAATCTCGACATCAATACCATCCGCTGGCTGGAAGATGTCATCAATACCAGCAAGAACACCATTATCATTATCTCGCATGATCGGCATTTTCTGAACAGCGTGTGCACGCATATGGCTGATCTGGATTACGGTGAACTGCGAATTTATCCCGGCAACTATGATGACTATATGACCGCATCGACCCAGGTGCGCGAGCGCATGTTGGCCAATAACGCCAAGAAGAAAACACAGATTGCCGATTTGCAGTCGTTTGTCAGCCGTTTCTCCGCCAATGCGTCGAAAGCCCGCCAAGCAACCAGCCGTGCGCGACAGATCGAGAAAATCAAACTGGAAGACGTCAAACCATCCAGTCGCCAATATCCTTTTATTCGTTTTGAAGTTGATGATCGGGACAAGCTGCACCGACTGGCCGTTTCCATCAAAGCAATCAGCAAGGGCTTCCCCGGATTGGATAAGCCTTTATTCGATTGTTTCAGCCTGGATATCGAAGCCGGCGAGAAAGTCGCCATCATCGGCCCCAACGGCATCGGAAAAACCACGCTGCTGCGCTGTCTGGCAGGTGATCTGATGCCGGATTGTGGTGAGATCAAATGGCCCGATAAGGCGCATCGCGGTTACTATGCACAAGATCATGCGGCTGATTTTGAAGAAGAACTGTCATTAACCGAATGGATGGATCAATGGCGGCAAGGCAATGATGACGATCAAACAATACGCGGCACGTTGGGTCGGCTACTATTCTCAGGCGATGACATCAAAAAATCCACCCGTGTGATTTCCGGCGGAGAAAAGGGCCGCATGCTCTTTGGCAAGCTGATTCTGCGGAAACCGAATATTCTGCTGATGGATGAGCCGACCAATCACCTGGATATGGAATCCATCGAATCACTGAACAGTGCGTTGGAGAAGTTTACCGGCACCTTGATTTTTATTTCCCATGACCGTGAATTCGTTTCTTCACTAGCCACGCGAATTCTTGAAATGAAACCGGATGGAATTAATGACTTCAAAGGTGATTATGAAGATTATTTGAGATCGCAGGGGATTGATTAATTCAGCGTGCTCTCCAATTTCCCGTTGGCTGCGGCATCTGCCAGCCCGTTCTCGGCTTTTTACTTAAGCTGTAATCTTAGACAGAATTTTTCTTAGTCATATTGGACTTGAGAAATTCATTAGGCTGTATGATGTTGGGATTCCTATCGTTATTCCCAAACTACTTACTTGTTGGCTTTGCGTCCTGTGATTGCTTCCAATCGCGATTTTAGAATTCTTTTTAAATCTGTAACATTCTTGTACTCTGGGCAGTTATACGCAGCAAGATCAAAATGTATTTTTGTACCTTGCTTTCTATAAAGAATTACTCTCCGTCCGAGCGAATGTGCATATCCTACTTCATAATAAACACTCGGCCGTTCACCGGTTAAGTCAGCAATCAGAAATTCCGAGCTTTCAATTTCTTTGATAATTCTAGCAGTGATAATCTCTTCGTGCTCTATAATATCCGCCCTCACAGCAATTATCCCAAACTCTTCAAAACAGTCCTTTATGGTTTCATATATATCTTCTAGTGCGTTCTCGCCGGGATCGATCCACATCATTACAAATGCAGTGCCGGGTCTATACTCCGTAGTTACTTGTGGATTCGCGTCGTAATCATTGGCACCAACTGTCGGCGACACTTCAATTAGATCAATCAATCCCAAAAGATTAGCAATATCTTTATCAAACTCTCGTTTAGCGAGTTCTGGCTCTAGAGGATTTTCGTCTGACTGACCAGGTGGTTTTACTCCCAGGACGTGACCTTCGTCATGAAGTATCTCGGTATCCCATACATGATACTTGCGTAGCCGTAATGAAGATCGCAGAGATTTAGTCCAATGACTCAGGTCACGTCGATCAACTTCAGTAACAAGAGCAGAATTTCGTATAGAGTTCCCTATCTGCTGTATTAGCAACATTAATTCTCTTTGGATAAAAATCGACTCTTCCTGCTCGTTGATTTTAAGTTTGTTCCAGTATATATCCGAACAATATTCCACGCCGACAGGGACTGAAACGTCACTAACGTAATCTACCTTATGAAAAAATTTCCCTGAGCGATGTCTCAGCGACTCAACTGAATCACGAAGTTTTTGTAATGATAATGCCATTGAAACCTCATAAGATAACTATAGTAATACCTTCGTAATGACGCAAACCACCTATTAAACTAGAGCTAACATCTGACACGCTAGTTTATGGTTTCATCATAACAAACTTTGTCATATCCATAATGTGCAGCCGACGAGCACAATCACGCCCTCCTCAAAAACTACAGTACGATTTGCCGCCATTATTGGGGAAATTCGAAACGATCAATGATGAAATGTGAATACCTGAATCGCACACACAAAAACAGGAAAAATTCCATTGATGACATACATTACTCGACGCAGGGAGGCCAATTTTTTGGGAATCGCCTGCTCTTACTGAAAAAAGGCGGTCAGCGTTTTGTGGAAGTTTTACTGACCGGATAAAACTTTTGAAGTTGCACAACAATTGGCTGTTAGCCTAGTGTAACCACGACGCCATCACTACCCGCGCTGCTTCTTGTCGTTTTCAATCAACGCATACGCGGAATGGTTATGAATTGACTCAAAATTCTCTGATTCCACGACATACGCATCAATCCGTCCATCATGATTCAGAACTTCCGCAATATCCCTTACGATATCCTCAACAAATTTCGGATTATCGTATGCCTTCTCGGTCACATATTTTTCATCCGGCCTTTTCAGCAAACCGTAAAGCTCGCATGATGCATTATTCTCAGCAATCTGGATAATATCTTCAATCCACACAAAACTGTTTGTGCGTACAGAGATGGTGACATGCGAACGTTGATTATGCGCGCCATAATTGGATATCTTCTTGGAGCAAGGGCATAGGCTGGTGACAGGAACGATGACTTTCATGGTGAATAAATATTCACCATTTTTCATCTCGCTGATGAATGTCACTTCATAATCCAGCAAGCTTTTTACTTGTGAGACAGGTGCCGACTTATTGATAAAATAGGGGAAAGTCATTTCGATATGACCCGAATCCGTCTCCAGTTTTGTAATCATCTCTTGCAAGATGATTTGAAACGACTCTACTGAGATTTCCCGCTCGTGGCTATTCAGGATCTCAACAAAGCGGGACATGTGTGTGCCCTTGAAATTATGCGGCAGATTAACATACATGTTAAAAACCGCCACAGTATGCTGTACACCATCATCTTTATCGGCCACAACCACGGGATGGCGGATCGCTTTGATTCCAACCCGGTCTATCGCAATACGCCGGGTATCTAATGAGCTTTGCACATCGGCAATTGGCATATCTATATGTTTATTCATATTTTCTCCTGTACGACCAAGTGGCCCTGCTAACAGTAAATCAAGCAATTGATCGATTGTTAATGATTATTCAGGCAATACTGCTCGTACTGATTTGATGATGCCACTGCTATCCAATCCGCAATCCGCAAGCATCTGCGCATGATCGCCCTGTTCAATAAAAATATCCGGCAATCCAAGCTGCAGTACCTCAACTTGAATTCTCTGACTATTAAGCGATTCTATGACAGCACTGCCAGCACCACCCATCACGGTATTTTCTTCCACGGTCACCAGCAAATCATGATCAGCAGTCAGCGATGCCAAAAGATCATCATCCAGCGGTTTGATAAAGCGCATATTAACCACGGTGGCATTCAGCTCATCTCCCGCCGCCAGGCAAGGTGCCAACATGCTGCCAAAAGCCAGTAGAGCAATTTTCTCCCCTTGACGCCGTATTTCTCCGCGTCCGATAGGCAACGCCTGCATCTCCTTTTGAACCTGTATACCCGGCCCAGTTCCCCGGGGATAACGAACTGCTGTTGGCGTATCCAGTTTAAAGGCGGTATACAACATTTGCCTGCATTCATTTTCATCTGCAGGTGCCATCACGGTCATATTTGGAATGCAGCGCAAATAGGTCAAATCAAAACTTCCCGCATGCGTGGGTCCATCCGCCCCGACCAAGCCGGCCCGATCAATGGCAAATACCACAGGTAAATTCTGAATCGCCACATCATGAATCAATTGATCATAGGCACGCTGCAAAAAAGTTGAATAAATCGCCACAACCGGTTTTAAGCCATCGCATGCCGCACCCGCCGCGAATGTAACCGCGTGCTGCTCGGCTATGCCCACGTCAAAATAACGCTCGGGATATTCTTCTGAAAAACGAACCAATCCCGAGCCTTCGCGCATCGCCGGTGTCACACCGATCAGACGGGAATCCTGCGCTGCCATGTCACATAACCAATCGCCAAAAATTTGTGTATAGGTGGGTTTGCCATTTGATTTGACCACAATCCCTTTATTCGGATCGAACTTTCCCACGCCGTGATACAAAATGGGATCTTCTTCCGCCACTTTGTAGCCTGCGCCTTTACGAGTCACTACATGGAGGAATTGTGGCCCCTCCAGCTGCTTGATATTTCTCAGGGTAGTAACCAATACATCCAAATCATGGCCATCGATCGGCCCAATATAATTAAACCCGAATTCTTCAAATAAAGTGCCCGGCGTTACCATACCTTTGACATGCTCTTCAGCCCGCTTGGCCAATTCCAACACGGTCGGAACAACCCCTAATACCTTCTCACCCGCACGCCGCGCCGTCGCATAAAACCGTCCTGACATCAGCTTGGCCAGATAATTGTTAAGCGCTCCCACCGGACGGGATATTGACATGTCATTGTCATTCAGAATAACCAGTAAATTCGCATCCATCACGCCAGCATTATTCAATGCTTCAAATGCCATGCCCGCGCTCATGGCACCATCACCAATAATCGCGATAGCTCGCCGATCAGTTCGGTTTAGTTGCGCAGCAACCGCCATACCCAACGCGGCACTGATCGAAGTACTTGAGTGCGCAGTACCAAACGCGTCATATTCACTTTCATCCCGTCGTGGAAAACCGGCCAGACCGTCCTGCATGCGTAATTTATTCATTCCATTGCGACGGCCTGTCAGAATTTTATGCGCATACGTCTGATGTCCCACATCCCAAACCAATTGATCGTGAGGTGTATTAAACACGTAATGTAAAGCAATGGTTAATTCAACTGTGCCTAGATTGGAAGAAAGGTGTCCGCCGGTTTTTGCGACTGAATCTATCAGGAAACTACGTAATTCTTTAGCAAATTGCGGTAACTTCTTCTGATCCAACTCTCGTAATTGGAAGGGTAAATTTATGGTATCTAACAATGGATACATTCAATGCCTGAAAATAAAAGATGTAGAAAAAATTCTTGGAATCAGAATTTACGTTTAATTATAAAATCAGTTACCTGACGCAGCCTTAGCGCAGCTTCATTAAAACCATCCAGCGCTTGATAAGCATCATGCTGAAGTTTCTCAGCCAGCTCGCGTGCCTGACTGATGCCAAGAATGCTGACATATGTCGGTTTATTATGCTCCGCATCTTTCCCGGCGGTTTTACCTAATGTCGCTGTTGTTGCTTCAGTATCCAGCAAATCATCAACCACCTGGAATGCCAAACCGACACACTTGGAAAAATGATCCAGCTGAGCCAGCTGTTCATCGCTCAAACAGCTACTGCAACGCGCTCCCAACATCACCGCAGCACGAATCAACGCACCGGTTTTATGGATATGCATGAACTCCAGTTCTGGCAAACTGAGCATCTTACCGACACTGTCCAGATCAAATGCCTGTCCTCCCGCCATACCCCGAGAGCCTGACGCCAATGCCAACTGCGCAATCATCTGCAGTTGCGTCTCAGGTATATCCGCCAACGGTTTTTCCGCCAGCAATTCAAATGCAAGCGTCTGCAGGCTATCGCCTGTGAGCAACGCGGTAGCTTCGTCATATTCGATATGACAGGTAGGTTTTCCCCGCCGCAAAATATCGTCATCCATGCAAGGCAAATCATCATGCACCAAAGAGTAAGCATGAATCAGCTCCACTGCAGCAGCCACCACGGTTATGCGTTCTAAATCGGCAGCGACAAGCTCACCCGCTGCAAATGATAATAATGGACGCACTCGTTTCCCACCACCCAGCACCGAATAGCGCATGGCTTTATGCAATCGCTCAGGAACACAATCGGCAGCCGGCAATCTCGCTTCCAAGAATGTTTCGATACGTGCCTGACAACTACCCGCCCAGCTCTGAAAATCAGGATTCATTGCTATCAGATCGATTAAAGTTTTTTAACATTCCGGCTTCAAGCACACGCACTTGCTGCTGCGCGCCTTGTAATTTATCCTGGCAATATTGCAATAATTCCGCGCCACGCTGATAGGCTGAGAGCGAGGCCTCCAATGTCATTTGTCCTGCCTCCATGGCCGCCACTATTTTCTCAAGCTCGGCGGATGCCGCTTCAAAACTCTCGGGCTGAGTCGAAGCAGCATGTTTAGATGATTTGTTCATAAAAAACTTTAGCCAGCAAATAAGATACTGATAAAAATCATAGGTGATTCTATTACAAAAAACAGATAAAAATAACGCAAGAAGCAATATGAGGTCAATGCAAATTTAGCAAAAGCGGTTTCAATTTTCCGCAAAATTGAATAACAATTATCCACAACCTCCCACAAACACAGACAACTTTCATCGTTTGGGAAATAGCTTCCAATTCTCTCAGTTACCCTCAATTTTACTGTACTAACCGGTAATATTGATACATAGGCCTTACTATGGCAAGATACGGGCTTCGGTCAAGATCGCTGGAATTGTGAATATTTGTTCTTCAGAAGAAATTTAAACCATGTACATTCATCATGGTTCCAAATCACGACCGCCTATTTCGGTAACCAGGGTTTAGATTTTCAATACTTAAGCCCATTCTGTATTTCAAATGCATTTAAATTGAGACGACATTGAACGACGAAAATATTAATCAAATTGTTGGGTACTTCGAAACCGTGCCACTATGGCCATTTGTATTATTTGGCTTATTAGGAATAGTAGCTATTATGGTGGATATCATTAACCGTAAACGTCGTGCTTTAGCCATCGATAATTTTCGTTACACGATTGAAAAGGAGTTTGCCGATATGTATCCGGAGCATAAACGCTGGCCAAAAAATATTAACCATTACCTTACAGCCCGTTTGCCGGAAATGTATCATAATTTTGAAGTACTACGCGTATTCATTCCACAGGATCGCTTACGTGAATACAACATAGATTGGAACAATTTCCGTGATTTCTGTCGTAATCTTACCGATGAAAAGATTACCGCAGCCGAACAAAACTCCACTGCCACGAATCAACCTGCCAGCACCGAACCCGATCCCAAGATTGAATTTCATCAACTCCTCTCGAAATTACTCAAACATACGCATATTTAAACATTCTTAGTGGATCTATCAAACAAATACAAATTAACAGCAAATTGATTCGTAATTAATTAATTTTACTCGAATTTATACAGAAACATTCATACAGTATGACCAAACACGATAAACCGGGCAATCCCTTAGTGACGGTGCGACCGGTGATGACGTATCGTGATATGAGTAAGTTTATTGATGTGCCCTGGCATATCTACGCAAATGACCCGATGTGGGTACCTCCCTTGCGTCTGGAACGACGCTTTCATTTCTCCCGTTATAATCCTTTTTTTAAACACGGTGAGTGGCAAGCCTGGGTAGCATTTCAGAACGGTCGACCCGTTGGCCGCATCAGCGCGCAAATCGACTCGCTACACCAGGAACGCTACGGAACAGACAGCGGCCACTTTGGTTTAATGGAATGTATCGATAATTCGGAAGTGTTTGCCGCGTTGATGCTTCACGCGGAAGCATGGTTAGCTTCCCGGCAAATTCGCCGTATCAGCGGCCCGTTCAATCTTTCAATAAATCAGGAATGCGGCATACTGGTAGACGGATTTGATACGCCTCCCGTCATCATGATGCCGCACTCAGCGCGCTGGTATGATCGCTTATTGACAGAGCAGGAATATTATCCGGTCAAAGATTTATTGGCGTATCGGATTAGAGTTGATTTTGAAATGCCACTTGCCATGCAAATGCTGATCGATCGATTTTCTTCAACAATTATATTCCGTACACTGCAACGCAATAAATTTGACGAAGAAATGGAAGCGCTGCGCGATATCTTTAACGATGCTTGGTCTGAAAACTGGGGATTCATCCCATTTACGCAAGAAGAGTTTGCCGAACTAGGGAGCAGCCTGCGCCTGCTGTTACCGGACGAATTCATCCAAATTGCCGAAGTCGATGGCAAACCTGCGGCATTTATGGTGAGCTTACCCAATCTGAACGAAGTTTTAGCCAAATTGAACGGGAACTTACTCCCATTCGGTTGGCTTAAGCTCATCAAAAGTATTAGAAACCAAGAAATTCGCTCCGGCCGCATACCATTGATGGGTGTACGCAAACAATTTCACAATACGCCGCTTGGCTTGGCATTAGCCTGTCTGGTTATCGATGCTCCTCGGCAAACTGCGATCGCCCGCGGTATTGAGGAAGTTGAAATGTCATGGATACTGGAAGATAACATGGCAATGCGCAATATTCTCGATCATCTGGGTAGTGAGCAGTACAAGCGCTATCGCATCTACCAAAAAATATTATGAGTGATGCATTCAATCCGGCATCGCAGCAATTTGTTGCGCTGGTTCTAGCCGCTGATCGCACCGGTAAAGATCCTATCACGCAACATACCGGTGCGGCTTGCAAAGCCTTCGCGCCGGTTGATGGCATTCCGATGATTATCCGCGTCCTGGATACGTTGATGGCTTGTAATCAAATTTCCAGCATCATTCTATGCGGTCCTCCGGAATCTTTGCACGCCCATTGCCCGGAATTAAAACAGCGCATCGTTTCAGGGCAAGTAAAATGGCTACCCAACATGGACTCTCCCAGCCGCAGCGCGGAAAGCGGCCTTAACCACGTCTGCCGCAATACACCGGTATTATTAACCACTGCCGATCATGCTTTACTCACACCCGGCATTGTGCAGAATTTTTTGCAAAAATCACTCGCAGCAAATAGCGATGCCACCGTCGGCGCAATCAATCAGAACGTGATCGCGGCTGCATTCCCAAATGCCAAACGCACTGTCATCCGCTTGAATGATGGCGGATTTTGTGGTTGCAATCTGTTTACATTCAAGCCGCAAGGACGCTCAGTGGTAAGATTCTGGCGCAAAGCGGAAGATTTGCGCAAACGCCCCTGGCGTTTAATTGCACAAGTACTCGGATTCAAAACGGTATTATCTTATTTGTTGGGATCCTTGACATTGCACCAGGCGTTAGCGGCAGTATCGGAAAAATCCGGGGTAACCATACAAGCCATTATGCTGGACGATCCACGCGCCGGAGTAGACGTGGATAAAGTCGAAGACTTAGTACTGGCTGAGTCGATACTCAGATCAGAGTCATGAAATTAATCGAACGCTATATCGCACGGGAAATAATGCTGCCTTTCACGGTAGTGATTCTCATCCTGATCGGACTATTCGCCAGTTTCAGCAGTGCCAGGCTTTTAGCCGGTGCCGTCACGGAAACCTTGGGAATCGCCGGTTTGATTAAACTGGTTTTTCTCAAAACCCTGATCGCATTGGAGGTGTTAATTCCCATCGCCCTCTATATTTCAGTCATTATGGGCCTGGGAAGACTCAACAAAGATCAGGAATTGAATGTTATCCGTTCAGTGGGCATCAGCGGCCACCGCATCGTTATTGCGGTGCTGACCGTCGCGATACCGGTGGGTATCATCAGTGGCATGTTGTCATCGTATGTTCGTCCTTGGGCTTACGGAGAAAGCTACATTCTCGACGCCCAGGCAGAAGCGGAACTCAATACCAATCGATTTCAAGCCGGACGGTTCTATGGTAGCGAAAAAAGCGGCAGGGTAATCTATGTACGCAATAAAGATGAAGCCGACAAACAAATGCAAAATATTTTTCACTACATCAAGAAACCTGACAGCAGTGAAATCGTCATTGCCAAACAAGCTCAACAATTTAAACCCACGGCAGAAGACGATAGGCCGCACATTCAGTTATCAGAGGGGATCATCTATCAATTGACAAACATCGCCAGCACCGATGATGTCATTCAGTTCAAAAAGATGATTTATTTCATCGATAATGATTTTGTTACGAATTACCGGCGCAAAGCGGCCGCGACAAGAACACTGTGGGAATCGGATCTGCCGCGTGACATAGCCGAGTTGCAATGGCGCATCTCGCGTCCGCTTGCTACCATACTACTGGCGCTCATTGCCTTAACTTTTATTCATACCTCTCCCCGCCAGGACAAAACGGAAAAAACCTATCTCATTGCTGCCTTGGTTTTCGCCGCATACTATAATCTGAGCGGATTAGCAAAAACCTGGGTAGAACAGGAAACTATCGGCAGCGTGCCTGGCGTATGGTGGCTGGAACTGCTCATGCTGCTTGTGCTCATCACGTATGCCCTGATTGTTAGACAAAAACACTTATCACGCTCAAGATAATGATTTATCTATACATCTCTCGTCAGGTATTGATTGGCTTCTTGATTGCCATCGCTGTGATATTGCCGCTTTTCAGTTTCTTTGACTTACTTGATCAATTGGATGATGTAGGTAGAGGCACTTATCGCATTACCGATGCGTTTCTCTATACCACGATGCTGCTACCACGCAGATTTATTCAAATCGCCCCTTTTGTAGCTTTATTAGGCACGGTCACGGCACTGGGAAAATTGGCGATACATTCGGAATTGATTGCCATGCGAGTTGCTGGACTCTCTCCCTGGCGCATCAGCCTCGCACCTTTAAGTGTCGGCATTTTACTTTTACTGGGCGTTGCCATTTTAGAGCAATTCATTGCGCCGCAATTGCAACAAAAAGCAATTACTTATCGGGCTATTGCATTAGAGCAAAGTGCTGAACTCGGAAGAAACCTGGGGATCTGGACACGCAATGAAAAGAATATTTTGCGTATCGGTCAAATCATCAACAATAATAAAGCAGCCACTATTGAAATCCTGCAACTGGATCAAGAGGGCTTTTTAGCTGCCCATGTCTTGGCCCAAACCGCAGAAATTGTTGATAATGAAACCTGGGAACTCAGCAATGTTATCGTCAGAACTTTTGCAGATAATCAAATCACGGTAGCTCACCATAATACTTTAAACTGGTCTTCCTTTGTCAGTCCGGAAGACATCGCCACGTTGACTAAACCACCCGAAAGTTTATCGCCACTTGAGTTGTTCCGGCATGTTGAATTTCTACGCAGCACCGGCCAGGAGGCAGATTCTTACGCACTGGCACTATGGCGAAAAATCGGTAGTGCGCTGATGACCATCGCAATGCTGTTATTATCCATTCCTTTTGTTTTTGGATCGATCCGCAGCGGCTTGAGCAACAAATTGGTATTCGCTTCGCTGATTGGTATCGCGGTTTACTTGCTCGATCAGATTATTGCAAATACGGGCTTGATATTGCAATTAAACCCGGCACTGATAGCATTGGCGCCCGGCTTTACTATAATCATGGTGGCCAATGTATGGTTACGCAGAACTCACTGATTCAAAATCTTCAGTAGAGAGCTGCGCGCCAAGATCCAACTTTGGAACTAAATAAATACGAAAAAATGGGACAATTTGCGGTAATAGGCTTAGGTCGGTTTGGTTCAGCAGCATCGTTGGAATTAATGCGCCTTGGTCATTCAGTAATCGGCGTGGATATTAACGCAAAAATTGTGAACCAAATAGCAGATCAACTGACCCTTGCAGCAGTAGCGGACGCAACGGACGAACATGCGCTTAAAGATCTGAACATAACAGCTTGTGATGCTGCGTTGGTAGCAATGGGAGAAAGTCTGGAAGCCAGCATATTATGTGTACTGTTGCTCAAAAGCATGGACATCAAAGAAATTTGGGTCAAAGCCACTTCAAAACCACATCACACCATTCTCTCCAGGATTGGAGTTTCCCGAATCATTCATCCTGAAGAAGAAATGGGCATGAAAGTGGCCCAATCGCTCAGCTACCCTATGGTTAATCAATACATGTCGATCGGTCATAGTTTATATGTCGTTGAAATTAAAATAACCGAGAAATGCCAGGGCATATCAATTGCAGAATTGTTAAAAGAAGTTAAAGACTCTATAGATCCTTTACTGGTGCGGCGAAAAAAAAACCATCTTCAAACGGATTGAACCCAGCTTTACCTTGGAAATGGATGACTCTCTCGTATTGGCAGGATCATTAAATGCGCTTAAAACAATTGCACCAAGGCTAGCGTAATCATGAAACCATGGGATCCCCATGTTTCACCCTATAAACTATCTGCAGCAAAAAAGTATGCATTTAATGTTAGCCCGCCGGCAGTTCTATTTCTCGGATTCATTTTGCTTATTGCAATCGGCTCTCTACTACTAAAACTGCCATTCGCCACACATGCTGAAACCAGCTGGTTACAGTCTGTATTTACTGCAACTTCAGCAGTGACAGTTACGGGGCTGGTAATTCTCGATACAGGCACTCATTTTACGTTATTTGGCCAGATCGTCATTGCACTGCTGATTCAAATAGGAGGCCTGAGCTTCATGACTTTTGCAATTGTTGCGGCATTGAGCTTAGGCACAAAACTGGGAATCGGGCAACAAATGATCGCGCAAGAGGCATTTAATCAAACCAGTCTGGAAAAAGTTGCTCACACTGCAAAATATGTACTGATTTACTCTTTGTTCATCGAACTAATCGGATTTATAGCACTAACAGTAATTTGGCTCAATGATCTGGGATTCGGCAAGGCTGCCTACCATGCATTCTTTTATACCATTTCATCATTTAATAATGCTGGGTTTGCGTTAAACAGCAATAGCCTGATGCATTATTTCGACAATTTATCAGTCAATCTTGTAATCACGGCTCTTTTTATTATTGGCGGTATTGGTTTTTTGGTCTTGATAGATATAAAAACACAAAAAAAGTGGCGCAAACTAAGCGTAAATAGCAAAATTGTATTAATCAGCACATTAATTATAAATCTCTTCGGATTTGTGCTTATCTGGATTCTCGAAGCCGGAAATCCTGCAACATTAGGTCAATTATCTATTGCCGATCAAGCAATAGCTTCCTGGTTTCAGGCGGTAACACCTCGAACGGCGGGATTCAATACCTTAGCTATAGAAGAGTTGACTAATGCTACAACAACGCTGATGATCCTATTGATGTTTATCGGCGGAGGTTCGTTAAGCACCGCCAGCGGACTCAAAATAGGCACATTTGTGGTCTTGATCATGGCTACTTATACCTTTCTACGTCGCAGAGATGACGTGGTTATATTGCAGCGTACTATACCGCAACAACAAGTCATGAAAGCGTTGGCGCTAGCAATTGTATCTATTACCATAATATTCATTGGAATATTTATATTGACTGCAATTGAAAAAGCACCATTTATTGATATCGTCTTCGAGGTAGTATCTGCGCTCAGCACTGTAGGTTTATCCAGAGGATTAACCGCACAGTTGAGTATGGGAGGCGAGATATTGATTATATTTATGATGATCGTTGGGCGTGTAGGACCACTAACTTTCGCGTACTTTTTGGCCACTCCAAAGAAGAAACATATTAAATATGCCAATGCAGACATACAGGTAGGGTAATTCCAATGATTAAGAATAATTTATGATCCGTTTAAGGTTAAAAAATATTTAACTGAGAAATACTTACAGACATACAATCCAATAACTACTACACCACAGCATATGCCAGCTTCAACCTATATTCATATTTTCGGTGACAATGAAATAACCATTTGGGGGTTAACCGGATACGAGCGTCTGCAACGTATGCTGAAAGCATACGAATATGTCACCCTTGCCGATGATGTCGAGAAAATTCCCACGAATGCCAGCACGTTGTTCCTCAATGCCAATTTTCTGTTCGATACCCGTGTACTTTCGGTATTGCTCAAACTGGATAAGAATATCGCTTTATACAGTGAAGATGGGTGCCCTGCTGCGATACGCACCGATGGCAATCAGGCACCGCGACTGCTTAGAAATCTGAACAATAACAAGAACCAGAATTACAAATTCGCACTGCTGACCATTCCACGAATTGGCTTGAAAGATTTGAAAATTGGTTTTCAACAGAATCTGAAGAAAAAAGACCCGCCATATATTTTGCCTGTCAGCGAGGAAAATCGCTCGCTACTGGAAAAAGAACTATTTTCCGGATCATACAAAGGTGTTACCGACCTCGTTACCAAATGGGTATGGCCATTACCGGCATATTGGGTTACACATTTCTGCGTACGCCGGGGCTGGCAGCCCAATCATGTGACATACCTCAGTATCGTGCTTGCCATTCTGACCGGACTCGCCTTCTGGGCCGGATTCTTCGGCATTGGATTGTTGATGGGATGGTTCATGACTTTCCTGGATACGGTAGATGGAAAATTGGCACGGGTCACAGTGACTTCGAGCCGCATAGGAGACGTTCTGGATCACGGGTTGGACATCATCCATCCGCCGTTATGGTACCTGGCTTGGGGAGTGGGATTAGCAGGCACGCAAACCGCTATTCCCGGTCTGGAAATTTTCATGGGATTGATGTTTCTGGGTTATGTGGGCGGACGATTGTGCGAAGGCACATTTCAACTATGGTTAGCGCCGTTTGATCTATTTATCTGGCAAAAACTGGATTCATTTAACCGCTTGATTACAGCCCGGCGTAATCCCAACCTACTTTTTCTAAGCTGGGGTTGGTTGATTGATCGTCCGGATATCGGATTGTATCTGGTGGTATTCTGGCATTTGATCTCAACCGCATTTCTCGCATGGCGCGTGCTCGTAGCGTGGCGCACCAAAAATAGGGAAGGAACACTGAAATCCTGGCTGCAGGACATCGACCCGGCACGTGACCGGGAGATATTGGCGGTTAGAATTTTTACGCGCCCCCCGATCGATCTTAGGAAGCCGTTTCCGCTATCCTGAAATTTCACGGCTCACAACACAACATCTAATGACTTTACAATCGCGAATAAATCGCATAACGGCGGGAACCGCCAAGGTCGGCTGCTTGCTTAACCCCATGAGCGGCCAGGTGCGTAAAAGAAAGCCAGCCATCCGCCAAGCATTGGAAACCATACCGGGCATTCTCATATGCGAAACCAATGATGACCCCGGTTTTAGAAGCGCCATTAATCAGTTCATCCGGGAAAACATCGACTTACTACTCATCGTAGCAGGAGATGGCACCACGCATGCAATTCTGGGTCATCTGTTCACATCACTGCAACCTGAACAATGGCCACTCATCATGATTGTCCCGGGTGGAACCACCAATATGACACCATTGGGTTTGGGAATTCGCGGCAAACCGGGAAAAATTATCCAGCAACTGCATGACTTTCTGCTTGATCCATCCGCACCCAGACTGGTACAACGCCCCGTGCTGCGCATCGAGCAAGCAGGAACAGGCTCGATTTACGGCATGTTTTTTGCCGCTGGATTGGTCGCGCGCGGCGTCAAATTTTCGCGTAGCTCGGTAAAGCAAATAGGGATCACTGGCAGTATTTTCACCTCGTTGATTATGCTGCGGTCTCTTATTGGTTTAATGACTGGCAGGATACTTGGCCGCCATCAAAAGGAGTGGATGCCGATCAAAATGGCGATGACAGAAGCCAATGGCCGGAATCATCAGGGCACCTATTTATTTGTATTGGTCAGTGCACTGGATAACCTGCTACTCAATATCCGCCCTTATTGGGGCACAGAACCCGAACCGCTCCATGTAACATGGGTTGATCAACAATACAAACGCTTGTGGCGCTCATTATGGCCGCTACTTTCAGGTGGAGGTGAGACGCTACAGGAAAAAGATGGCTATTATAGCCATAACACCTCCGCTTTGACTGTGCACATGAATGATGAATACATTGTAGACGGTGAATTGTATAGATCGAATAATACACAAAATCCCCTGCAAATTACCGCAACTAACCCCGTAACGTTTTTAGTACTCAAGGACTCCGCTATTACCATGACCTCTCCCGTACCGCTACCCACCCAAGAGCTACCCATTCGATTGATTAGCGAAGTTGCCTGGGAAAACAACAAGGAAACATCGCCTGATCTCATACCGCTAATAGACGCTCTGATTATGCGCTTTGGCGAATCACTGGATGCCGTAATGCTTTATGGTTCCTGCCTGCACTCTTCCGTCAGCCTGGACGAAGGCATAGTCGACCTGTATGTCATCGTTAATAGCTACTACAAAGCTTATCCGGAAAAATATTTAGCCAATTTGAATGCCTGGCTGGCGCCCAATGTTTTTTATCTCGAAATACCGCACCAGGAACGCACATTACGCGCTAAATACGCGGTTATTTCGACCAAGGATTTTGAACGCGGCGCACAATTCTGGTTTCATCCTTATATCTGGGCGCGCTTTGCACAACCATCACGACTGCTATATTTTCGCGATGATGTCGTACGAGAACGCCTGTATGTCGCACAAGCTCACTCTGTGATTAATTTCCTGAAATCCGGTGTCTCTGCAATCGATGCCGGCATATGGGATGTAGAAGAAATCTGGACTCGCTGCCTGACACTCACCTACGCCGCCGAATTACGCGCTGAGCGGGAAACACGCGCGCGTCATCTGGCTCAAACTAACCTCAGCGCATTTACCCGCCTGACAGATGTTGCGAGCCCCATGCTGAAAGAAATACTGGAAAAACAAGATAACGGAAAATATCGTTGCCTGACCACACCAGAGATGCAACGGCAAGCACGGTGGCATTGGCGTTTGCGCCGCTGGCAGGGAAGAATCCTGTCCATCCTGCGCTTATCCAAAGCTACATTGACATTTAACAATAGCGTAGCTTATGCCGCATGGAAAATCGAGCGACATACCGGTGTGCATGTGAAAGTCACACCGGTATTACGCCGTCATCCCATTCTGTGGGGCTTGAAAGTAGCCTGGCAGTTGTTACGCCACGGTGTGATACGCTAAACAATTCAATCACGTTATAAAGATCAAGATTAATAACCGGTTACCTGATAATAAAATTACCAACCGAATTTTCTTAGGGAGATAATCATGAATCATCTGCATCGCTTATTCTTACTTCCGGTCCTTTTATTACTTACTGCTTGCACTACGATGTATCTTGAGGGCCTGGAAAAAGTCGGCATTCCCAAACGGGATGTCATGGTTTATCGTGTTGAGAAAGCGCGCGACACGCAAGAAGAAACCAAAGAGCAATTCAAATCCGCTCTGGAACAATTCACTGCCGCCACTGACTTCCAAGGTGGCGATCTCGAAACCACCTATAACAAGCTGAATGACGCGTATGAAGCCAGCGTCAGCAAAGCCGAGGAAGTAAATAGCCGCATTGCGGATATCGAAAGCGTTTCTGAAGCATTATTTTCAGAATGGAAACAAGAGATTACGCAATACAGTAGTGCATCGATGAAACAAAGCAGCCAAAAGAAACTGGAGTCAACACAAGCACACTACCGCCAATTGATCACCTCAATGAAACAAGCCGAAGCCAAAATTGAACCCATTCTCCGGGTTTTCCAGGATCAGGTCATGTTCCTCAAGCATAATCTGAATGCGCGTGCCATTGCTTCCCTTAAGAATGAATTGGGCACGATCAAATCCGATGTATCCGCACTCATTGCTTCGATGGAACAATCGATCAATGAAGCTAATGCATTTATCAGCACGATGGAAAAATGAATCACCTCAGGACGCTTCGGATTAGCTCATCAGGTACTATTCCGAAGCTTCCAACAACCAGGAAGTACCAGTGGCTTTAAAACCAACCATTTATAAATTCAAGATTGCACTAACGGATCTCAATCGCAATTACTACGACACACTCAATCTGACCATCGCCCAGCACCCATCCGAAACGCTTGAACGCATGATGACCCGCATGCTCGCATTTTGCATTAATGCTCAGGAATCGCTGTTGCTCACCAAGGGGTTGAGTACCGTCGAGGAACCTGACCTCTGGGCACATAGCCCGGATGGCCGAATTACATTGTGGATCGATATCGGCGAACCCGCTCCGGAACGAATCAAAAAAGCGACGCGGCTTGCTGAGACGGTCAAAGTGTATAGTTTTAACTCCAAATCGAATATCTGGTGGATACAGGAACAAGCGAAATTTAATGCATTGACGGCATCTATTTTCCAGTTTCAATGGCACAACATCCAGGCACTGGCAAAGTTAGCCCAACGAACCATGGATATCTCCGTCACGATCTCTGAAGAATCTGCTTATGTGGCGACGGAATTAGGGGAATGTGAGATAGGCTGGGTATCGTTATGCGCTTATTGAGTCTCGTAAAACATAAGAAACAAATATCTCCAGGCTTAATACAATTCAATTTCTGAAATTAAATTTCCTACAATCTCCAACATTGCAATTAAGCCGGCTTCGGAAATATTGCTCTAGTATGTCAGTCACTCCCTATTCTCAAGATACTCTCTGAGTACTATCGCATGGTTATGTTCTTCATCCTTCGCGCCATAAACGAGCGTAACCGCACCATGATTCACGTGCTTGGCGAGTTGCTCGACAGCTTCCGAATTATGACGAAGTTCCAGAAAATAACGATCTCGAAATTCAATCCATTTTAATCGATCATGGCCAAACCATTTGCGCAGAGAAGTACTGGGCGCCACATTCTTGAGCCATAAATCAATATGTGCTGAATCCTTGGAAATCCCTCGCGGCCATAACTGATCGACAAGAATTCTAAATCCGTCACTTGGCACATACGGTTCATACGCTCGCTTAAGCAGTATGGGCATCAGAGCTCGTTTACCCGGCAAAACCGATAACCCAGAAATGACTGAATCGAATAAGCCAGCATTGGTTTTAACTAGACCCCCTCAATCAATACAAACCGTTTCCGCTATATGCCGAAACATCGAATTAGCCGAGAAACCAAACCACTCTCTGGATTCTCCATGGCGCGCACCGATCACCATGCCTGTGGCGCTTTTGTCCGGATATAGCAGCATCGTGATTGAGCGGGCTTTATGATAGGTACAATCAAACTCATACAAGGTTTTAACTGCATGATGCCCGCCTTTTTGCTTCTCATCATAGCTGGAAAGCACCCAAACTTTCCTGAATTGATCGTTCTTCTGCATCGTCTCAGGATCAAAATAATGGGTTTCACCCTGCTTTGTGGCCATATCCAACTTAATCCACTTGGCGTGTACGGGGATGACAACGAATAACAGGAGTAGTACGGGTAAATATTTCTTCATCATTAATTGTTATAATTTGAGCATTTGATTTGTTTTCTCATTCTACTCAATGCCTAAACAGCAGGTAATTCGAACAGGTTTCATTTTTGTGCAACAAAACTATAAATGTGAGTCATTTTGCCATTAAATAGTTCCAACTGCTGGTGTTTTCAACTATTCTTAGCATCCATACGGCCTGTGATATTGGGCTCTTTATCCGCAGATTTTTAAAAAAATGCACGACAATACGATGATTGCAGCTTTGCTGATCGTTGGGACGAATCTGCATCGCGTAAAGATATTCCGTATCGGGTGGACGCTGCGGAAAGTTCTTGTACTAAAACAATCATCCAATGAACACGACGAGCAACGATAGTTTTATGAACAGCCTTAATCTGGAGTTAAATATAATGGAAGAATTGAATCAAGCCTGGATCATGTTAAAGCTTGGTGGAATTATTATCATACCGCTGGTCTTATTGGGGGTTATTGCGGTGGCAATCATGCTTGAGAAGGCATTTATCTATTGGCGCTATGCGCGCCTTTCCAGCGATTTGCTCAATCTGGTGGAAACCTATGGTTTCAAATGGAACGATCTGGAAAAAATACTTTCCGGACTGGATAGTCGTCATTATTACAAGCGTTTCTTTGAAGTGGTGATTTCCAACCGGCATCAGCCAACCTGGTGGACGGAATCCCGTGCCGCCGATGAGGCGCAGATTATTGAGGAATCGCTTGCGCGTCGATTATGGGCGTTGGAAACCATTGTTACCGCGGCACCGCTGCTTGGATTGGTAGGGACGGTGATCGGTATGATGCGTGCCTTTCAAGTGATCGGCAGCGAAGGTCTGGTCAACCCTACAGCGGTTACCGGCGGGGTTGCCGAAGCGCTCATTGCTACCGTGGTCGGTTTGGCAATTGCGTTGGTAGCTTTGTTTGGATTCAACTATTTTTCCCGCCTGCAATCGCTCACGATGGATGAAATGGAACGCCTGGGTACGCGACTGATCGACAATATCCGTCGAGATCAACAGGATTATCACAATGAAACTGCGTAAATCCCGCATCATTCCGAAAGGCAAAATTGAAATCATTCCAATGATCGACGTGATGTTTTTCTTGCTGGCAACATTCATGCTAGCTTCTTTATCGATGCAAAATTTGGATTCATTGCAGGTCGATTTGCCCGAAGGACAAGCAGAAAAGCTTAGCGCGGAAAAGCCGGTCACACTGACGTTAACCAAAGACAGCAAAATCTATATTAATCAGACCATAGTCACGCTGGACACGCTGGCAACCACACTCAAACCGTTACTCGCGGACTCCAAGCAAAAATTGATTGTATCCGCGGATAATGAAGCACCGCAAGGCGTCGTCGTACAGGCCATGCTGCGCGCCCGGTCCGCCGGAGCCCAGCATTTTCTGATTGCGGTCAAACATAAATAACACCTTAAGAATGGCAAGTTCCCGATCGAAAGAAATTCGCCTGTGGTGGCCGCTGCCATTGGCTACGCTGATCTGGCTGCTGACCATCTGGGGTCTAGGATTCTTTTTATCGTTGCCGGAGGTGGAGATTGAAGCGCCACCTCCCATCGCTGCCAGCTTCATCGATTTAGAAGAATCCAAAGATGCTAATAATTCGCTTCCCGCATCACAACCCAGCACACCCGCTCCGCAACCCGAGAAACCCAAAACAGCTGAAACTAAACCCGCACCTAAAACACCACCGGCACCTGCTCAGCCACCGCCGTCAAGACCGCCAACCAAACCTAAGGCACCCGAGAAGCCGAGCAAACCCAAAGCGCCAATCCCGGCGCAGGAAGTTGCAAGAATCAAAGCACCTCCGGAGCCTCCTGCGGATGCTCCCACGGATCTCTCCGAGTATATTAATCAAGCAAAAGCACGTCGCCGCGCTGCGGAAGGAATCTTCGATTCCCAGGAAAATACTGCGTCCAGTAGCGCCGCTAAACAACCTTCAGCGGATGAAATCCGTATGGCGAATGTGCGGCGCAATCTGCAAAACCCAGGTACCAGCGGCATATTCCAGATTCTTCGCATTGGCCCGCGCACGGCGGAATTTTCTTTCCGCGCCTGGACTACCGGTCAAACCAATCCGCGGTTACAGATGATTCGGGTCGAAGCCGGAACCGATGGCGATATTGAACGCGCCATCATCCGCCGTATGATCCAACTGATTCGGGAGTATTACAAAGAAGATTTTAATTGGGAATCGCATCGCCTGCATCGTGTCGTCGTTCTATCCGCGCGAGAAAGGGACACTGCAGGATTGGAAGATTTCTTGATGCGCGAATTTTTCATTAATCCATCACGTTAAATCTTCTCAATTACCTTAAGAAATACTCTAAAAAAGTCGTAATTATGAGAGACAGAGATTAATTTTGTTCTCTCCATTCTGATTAAGAATATCAATTAATTATATTTTATTATTTTACCGACTCTTCCGTGATGCGTGATGATAAGCAATAGCACTATTGAGGTCTTTGTCAATGATTTGCAGCTCGGCATGTATATCAGTGACCTCGATCGTCCTTGGCTTGAAACACCCTACCCTATACAAGGCATCCTGATTCAATCACAACATGATATCGACGAACTTCAGCGTTATTGCAAGCACGTTTACGTGGACATTGACAGGAGTGAGCCATTCGCTGTTCAGCAGCACTTATCAAGCACCTCACATGACTCCCGGTCTATTTCAGATCAAGATAAACCGGCGACAGTAGTATCACATGAATCGAACGCTTCCTCCCATGCTACTTCTACAGTCTCAGATCGGAGTAAGCAGCTAACATCGCATGAAACCAAGTCGCTCGACTCGCTGCTACAACGCGTTAATACCTACAGTGACATCTGCACTGCGGCACAAGAAATTCCAGCGGCCACTAAGGCGTATAATATTGTCTCCACATTATTTACCGATATTAGTACCAACCTCGAATGCAATACCCGAATCAATATGCGCGTAGCGCACGAAGTGGTCGACACATTACGCGAAAGCGTTATTCGTAATCCCGATGCAGCATTGCTGCTGGCGCAACTTAAAACCACCGGAAAAGAACTCTATGACAATGCCATTAAGACTTCAATACATTTGCTTGCCTTCGGCCGCCATCTCGGCTTACCCCACAAGGAATTAACCATTCTTGGACTGGGCGGATTGCTGATGGATATTGGAAAACAGCGCCTGCCTAAAGAAATCCAAAGCAAAAGAAATATGTCACTCACAGCGGATGAACGCAAATTAATGAAACAGCACATCGCGTATGGAGAAGAAATTATCACTCAGTTAAGTGATGCGCCGGAAGAGGTGGTCAAAATTGTTCTGCAACATCATGAACGCGAAAACGGCAACGGCTATCCTTCTGGATTATACGCCAATCAATTACATCCCTATGCGCGCATGGCCGCCATTATTGATTGCTATGAGGAACTTATCTGGGGGGAATCGCAAATTCCGGGTATAAAGCCTTTTCAAGCCCTAAAAGAACTCAAAGATAACGCGCAAAACGGGCTCAATTATACTTTGGTGGAACAATTTTCGCAGTGTATCGGCATGTTTCCGGTAGGCAGTCTGGTTGAACTAAACAGCGGCGAAATTGCCATTATTCTGACTCACAATCGAACACAGCGATTTCTTCCTCAGATCATGATCATCTGCGATGCGCAGAAGAAGCCCTATGATCTTCCTGTAACCTTGGATCTAAGAATCGCCGGTAACAATCCAGGCGGAGTTGAGTACGTCATTGTCAGTGATCTCCCCCAAGGTGCTTACGGAATTGATCCAAAGAAATATTATTTATAAACACCAAAATTTATGACTATCCTAGCTTATCAACACTTTTTACAACAAGCTTCACGAAGATTACACGACGAGTGCCAATCGGGTCGTCGCAATGCCGTGCTGATCATCAACTTTGAGCGCTTAATAGAATTGGATGGCATCCTTGGATTTACAATTGTTGATAATACGTTACAGCAAATTGCCCAACAATTAAGAGATGCTCTGAACCCGGACGATCTGGTCGGCATCACCGGACGCTATCAAATATGCTGCTTACTGGTCGATTTGCTTACGGATGCACATGCCATGCTGGCTGCACATAAAATCCTGCGGATCCTAACGCCCCCATTCGTACTTGACAGGAAAAATATCATCCTGGCTCCACGTCTGGGCGTGGCAGTAAACAGTGCAAGCGGTGATGAGTTGGATCAGTTGATGTGTAACGCAAGCGCGGCCGTGCGCCAAGCAAAACTGGAACAGCTTCCGATCAAGCTCTTTCATACCGAAATGCAAGATCCTCTCCTGTTTCAAATCGATCTCTGGTCGGATTTAGGTAACGCTATCGAGAACGGCGGATTATATTTAGGTTACCAGCCCCAGATCGACATTGTCAGTGGCAAGATCAAATCCACTGAAGCCTTGTTACGATGGCATCATCCACATCACGGGCCGATCCGCACCGATAAACTTATCCAGGTTGCTGAGGGTACCGCGCTCATGTCCAAACTCACACTGTGGGTCTTCCATACCGCATTAAGGGAATGTTCTGAATATCGTAAAGCAGGATTAAATGCCGGTGTTTCGATCAATTTTTCTGCTGACGACCTGCGCGACCCTGAACTTACCGAACTTGTTTTGCAAGGGTTATCTCTATGGAACGTGCCGCCAGAAGATATTACCATCGAGCTGACTGAAACAGCTGTTATGGACAATCAAGCAGGAACTCTGGATACCTTATGCCAGCTCAAGGATATGGGACTGAAGCTGGCCATGGATGACTTTGGAACCGGTTATTCATCGATGGCACGCATGCTGGACTTGCCTCTGGACGAAGTCAAGATCGACATGGTATTTGTCAAACATATGACAACACATCATAAACATGACCGGATCGTCGATTCGATGATCAATCTTGCACATCGGCTGAATCTATCCGTAGTTGCCGAAGGGGTGGAAGATGTCGCAACTTACGAACGCCTACGGACATTAGGATGTGACGTCATTCAAGGTTATCTCATTGGAAAAGCCATGCCGCTACCGGAGCTCATCAAAACTGTCAACGATCAATTTCCTGCTCACTGCTTTCGGACAGCATCGCAAATAATCGCATAAGAAAATCTGTAGTCATGGTTAAATTTCATTCATCAACAGAGACTTACTTATCAATTACTGATTAGAGATACCTTAGCTCCGCCACTGTTTGTAATCAATTTCTTCGTTGCTTTTGCAAAATCCATCAATTCCAGAAACCATAATAGCATGCGGGAAATTTTGATTTTTAGTTAATTAAGTCCCGGGATTTCGAATTCATTTTGATCAACCTGTAACCCGG
This sequence comes from Nitrosomonas ureae, assembly GCF_001455205.1. Taxonomy (NCBI): domain Bacteria; kingdom Pseudomonadati; phylum Pseudomonadota; class Betaproteobacteria; order Nitrosomonadales; family Nitrosomonadaceae; genus Nitrosomonas; species Nitrosomonas ureae. The sequence continues at coordinate 1,524,317 of NZ_CP013341.1, read as the reverse complement.
TGCGCGTAAAAAAATCCTCGCTGATTTCTGAAATCGGAACATTTTGACATTCCAGATTAGTAATCACTTGATGGTTTTTTTCCACCGCAACGCCGTCTTTCGTCCCCCAACCTTTACCGATGGCGGTATACACGATGTAATGATACTGTCCGTTGATAAAACGCAAGTAACCGCCGCCACCGCCCGCAAATATCCAGGTTCGCGCCCGAATGAATTGAGTAACCGGATCGGATGCGTTCATCGCTGGGAATATCAGCTCAGACATACCGAGCGACCCGAATCGATATTGCAAATAACCACTGTGAGCGGAAAAATTCTTCGAAGCACAGACTGAAACTGTTTTTTCCCCCACGGAACAGGAAAATATCACTTGTTCCTGTATCTGGCAATGCGATTCCTTTGCATCCACCAGAGCTGGAAAAAAGAGCAGGCCTATCAAGCCGCTAATGTAAATAGATGCCGTTCTCAAGCCAGTAAAGCGTAATAATTTTTGAAATGTGCGATGCGATCCTCCAAGCCATTAAGACCGCCATTTACTTTCTTAGTGATTTGGGTCACCACCTCGTCTCCGGCACCTTTATCGGCCAGTGAATTGAGTGATCGGATACCCCAGAACCATGCGGCCGACAGTAAAGGATATTTTGAAGCCACCAAGTCAGGATCATTCAGAATGTCATCGCTGGTACTGTTAGAAAAAGCGCTGTAGTTGTCTTTGCCGGTCAACTGAATATACCCCCTGCCCCGGTATTTATACCCTTCCTTGCTGGCTTCGTCCCCATTGCCCATTCTGCCACCATACACTCGTGAGGCTATTTTTTCAGGTTGACGGGCATAACTTTCCGCCAAATTACCCGGGAAATATTTGGCAAATACTTTTTTCAGGCCTGCAGCAGAATAATTCAAATTTTCTTCCCGCGCCTTAAACTCTGCACTTTCATGCGCACACTGAGCAAGAAAGTGCGCTAGGCGCAAGGGCGTATTAATACTAAATTTTTCAGTACAATCAGGAATCTGACCAAGGACAACATCCGGAACATGGGTTTTCAATCGGTCTATCGCTAACATCATCCCCTCCCAAATTTTCTGCAGTTAATGATCCTGCCAAAGTACAATGGATATTCAGTTACACATTATAATCACTACATTTAAAAATCTGCTGAACATGGCTACGATTAAACCGCTTCCTGAGTTATTAATCAATCAAATTGCTGCTGGCGAAGTGGTTGAGCGCCCGGCCGCAGCACTTAAGGAAATTCTGGAAAATAGTGTCGATGCGGGTGCCACGAAAATTAACGTACAACTTCAGCAAGGCGGTGTAAAGCAGATTCGCGTTGCCGATGATGGCTTCGGCATTGCCAAAGATGAGCTGCAGCTAGCCCTGACTCGCCACAGCACCAGCAAAATCAGCACACTGGAGGATTTGCACCAGATCACCAGTCTGGGCTTTCGTGGTGAAGCATTAGCCAGCATTGCTGCGATTTCACGCTTGAGCTTGGCCAGCCGCCAAGTAGAGCAAATCCATGCCTGGCAAATTCTGGTAGAAGGCAAATCGGTCTCGCAGCCTATGCCTTCATCATTGGCACAGGGCACTACGTTGGATGTCAATGATTTGTACTTCAATATTCCTGCCAGACGCAAATTTCTAAAGTCGGAAGCCACCGAATTTGCGCATTGCGACGAAACCTTTAAGCGTATTGCCTTATCGCAATCAGGCATTGAATTCGTTCTACAACATAATGGCAAAGCCCGACGGCATTTACGCGCTGGCGATCCTGCACAAAGAATTGCCTCAGTGTTAGGAGAAGAATTCAAGCAAGCCGCCGCATGGATTGACGAACAGTCGGCTGAGATGCATTTGCACGGCATGGTTGCGTTACCGGCTTATGCACGATCATCGCGCGATACGCAGTATTTCTTTGTCAACCATCGTTTCGTCAACGACAAGCTAATTTCGCATGCGCTGCGCGAAGCCTATCGGGATGTGCTGCATCTGGGGCGGCATCCGGCTTTTGTTTTGTTTCTTGACATTCACCCGGGAAGCGTTGATGTCAATGTACACCCGACTAAAACAGAGGTACGTTTCCGCGAACCACGCGCGCTGCACCAATTTATTTTTCATGCGATTAACAAAGCACTGGCTTCACCGCATAAAGAACTGCCATCTGGAGAACTGACATCAATCGCCCGGCCTTACCAGATTTATCCAAAAACCGATCAGACTCAGGGCGGTACAGTATCCCAACCGACCAGCTTTTACGGCACCTTGTTTGGCACGGAAGCACGCTCTATCCCTACACTCCCGGTTAACATAGACCCTACCGCACCTGCAATTAAACCTGACAAATCGATCGCGATCGAAAATAATCAGGATAATCATCCCCTCGGTTTTGCGCTCGGACAGCTACATGGCATTTATATTCTGGCGCAAAATGCACGCGGCCTGATTGTTGTCGACATGCATGCCGCACATGAACGCATTTTGTACGAAAAACTCAAGCAAGCACTTGATCAACATGAAATATCGATGCAACCGCTGTTAATTCCGGTCACTTTTTATGCCGAGCATCTGGAAATCGCCGCAATCGAAGAAAACCAGGCAATCCTGGATCGATTAGGATTTGAGATTGCAGTGCTTTCACCTACGACAGTAGCAGTGCGCGCAGTACCGGCCACACTGCAACATGCCGATATCGCACAACTGGCGCGCGACATCCTGCGCGAAATCCGTGAGTATGGCGCAAGTCAGATTCTGGCCGCCAAACGCAATGAAATACTTGCAACGATGGCTTGCCACGGCGCGATTCGCGCCAACCGCAAGTTGACCCTTGAGGAAATGAATGCCTTGTTGCGTGAAATGGAAATGACCGAACGTGCCGCTCAATGCAATCACGGCAGACCCACCTGGTTTGAAACCAGTTTAGCTGATCTGGATAAATTATTTATGCGCGGAAAGTGAATAAGCCTTCACCCCCTCGCGAGTGTTTAGGGCAACGTAAATATGAACAGTGCAAACTGATTATAGAATGCGGGGAAGTAGCCGTCATCCGATCACGAACGGCCCAAGTGACTATACGTTGCGTTTACTAATCTTACCGAATTCAATAAATTTGCAATTTTACAGAACCGTTTCATCAATATAGGGTTGATTAGCCTGGAGACGAATAATATTTTCGGTTGTAATACGCGCTATTTCACTGAGCGCTTCATGGGTGAGAAAAGCTTGATGTGATGTCATCAGAACATTGGGATACGCCAGTAAAAGATTAAGTTCATCATCTTGCAGAATATGTCCGGAATGATCTTCAAAAAAGACCCCCCCTTCTCTCTCGTAGACATCGAGTGCGACACCACCGATACAGTCTGCTTTAAGGGCTTCCAGGAGGCCGGTAGTATCAATCAATCCTCCCCGACTGGTATTGACAAGATACACGCCTTGTTTCATTTGCTTGAATGTCTCACGACATAGCAAGTGGTAAGTTTCGGAATTAAGCGGAAGATGCAGGGAGATTATATCGCTTTCATTTAATAAACCGGATAAGGACGTATATTCGATTCCTTGTTGAGCCGCCCAATCATGACATGGGCTGATGTCATGGGCGATAACCCGACAATCAAAACCTCGATAGATTTTGGCGGCAATACGACCAATTTTACCCGTTCCCACAATGCCCACAGTCTTTCCTGCAAGGTCAAAACCAATGAGTCCGGTGAGAGAGAAATTGTGCTCGCGTACACGATTATAAGCGCGATGAATATGCCGATTAAGCGTTAATAGAAGACCTACGGAATGTTCAGCTACAGCGTGAGGAGAGTACGCAGGTACACGCACGATGGTAAAACCAAACTCCTTGGCGGCTTTGAGATCTACATTATTATACCCGGCACAGCGCAAAGCAATCAGCTTTACCCCGGCTTTGGAAAGTTGAGCGATGCAAGTACGATCCAAGCAATCATTTACAAAAATGCATACCGCATCCATCCCTGTGGCAGTAGCCGCTGTTGATGCGGAAAGTCGGAATTCATGAAATTGCCAATCAATTTTTTCATGGAATAAAGCATTCTGGAAATATTCGCGATCATAAGGTTTCGTATCATATAACGCTGCGGAAATCATTTTAAATCTTCTCTATTTTCCTATACTGGAAACTTGTAAATGGCGGAGTCATAATGTAACACTGAAGCGCACTATTTTTCGCCGCGATAGCAAAATATAAAAGTGTAGCAGCCTGAACATATGCTATGCACACAAAATTGCTTTTTCTACACATCATTGAATATGAATCTTAGAATTCTATTGATTAGAATTAAGTTTAAGATTAAAAGTGAAATGGATGAATACATGTGTTCCATCTAATAGTTTGAGCTTGCGACTGGCTATCAGCACTAAGATATAATCAGTTGCAAAAGCACCGAAGCGCGAAAACACCTATTCTATAAGGATTGCAAGTTATGACTCACGAACATCACAAGCATGTACAGCATAACCACGATCATCACACGAATCACCATGCTAAAACGACCGATCCCGTTTGCGGCATGACGGTTGATTCACAAACTGCGAAGCATCGCGCAGAGCATGATGAGCACACTTACTATTTCTGCTCTGCCCACTGTCACGATAAATTCGTGGCCACACCCGATATTTATTTAGCGGGCAAGATTCCAATCGAGGAATCTGCATCCGACACTATCTATACCTGTCCGATGCATCCACAAATCCGGCAGACCGGACCGGGAAGTTGTCCCCTCTGCGGTATGGCATTGGAACCGGCAGAAATCTCGCTTGACGACGCACCCAATTCGGAGCTTGTCGACATGACCCGCCGCTTCTGGATCAGCCTCATGTTGACAACCCCGGTCTTCATCTTGGAAATGGGCGGCCACCTGCTCGGCTTGGCACATCTTATATCTGCACAGATTTCCAATTGGATACAATTATCATTGGCAACACCAGTCGTCTTGTGGGCAGGGTGGCCGTTCTTCGTGCGCGGCTGGCAATCGATCAGGAACCGCGCACTTAATATGTTCACACTGATTGCGATGGGTACCGGCGTGGCATGGATCTATAGTATCGTTGCCACTATTGCACCTGACCTCTTTCCCGATACTTTTCGCAGCAGCGATGGATCGGTCGCAGTTTATTTCGAAGCTGCGGCAGTCATCACCGTCCTAGTGTTATTGGGTCAGGTGCTCGAATTGCGAGCGCGCGAACGTACCTCTGGCGCGATTAAAGCCTTACTCAATTTGTCACCAACGACGGCCCGTCGTCTTGGCGACGACGATACGGAAGAGGAGATCAATCTGGATCAGGTAATGATGGGGAATCGCCTACGGGTACGTCCCGGCGACCGGATACCGGTCGATGGCAAAGTGATCGAAGGCGGTTCAAATGTCGATGAATCGATGGTAACCGGTGAATCCATGCCCGTTCGCAAGCAATCCGGCGATAAGGTAATCGGCGGCACCATCAACGGTCAGGGCAGTTTTGTGATGCATGCGGAAAAAGTTGGACGTGACACCATGCTGGCACAAATCGTCCGCATGGTATCGGAAGCACAACGCTCGCGTGCACCGATTCAGCGCTTGGCGGACATCGTGGCTGGCTGGTTCGTTCCAGCAGTCATGCTGATCGCCATACTTGCTTTTGTCGCCTGGTCGATTTGGGGTCCGTCGCCCGCTATGGGGTATGCGCTGATCGCCGCCGTCAGCGTGCTGATCATCGCCTGTCCATGCGCACTGGGTCTGGCGACACCGATGTCGATCATGGTGGGCGTCGGACGGGGCGCGACCGAAGGTGTTCTGATCAAAAACGCCGAAGCATTAGAACGCATGGAAAAGGTCGACACCATTGTGATTGATAAGACCGGTACGCTGACCGAAGGCAGACCCAGGGTCACGGCAATCCGCGCTGCTGGCAATATTGACGAAAACGAGCTGCTACGTCTTGCGGCCAGCCTGGAACAAGGAAGCGAGCACCCTCTGGCTGCCGCCATCGTCGCTGCAGCCAAGGAGCGCTCGATTGCGCTGATCAAGGCGACCGACTTTGACTCACCTACTGGCAAAGGCGTAGTCGGTACTGTCGATGGACACCGCATTGTCCTGGGCAATACCAAGTTTCTCGCAGAATTGAATATCGACACCCGGGTGTTGGAAGCACAAGCAGATGACCTGCGCCAACAGGGAGCGACAGTAATCTTCGTGGCAGTCGATGGAGCGACAGCCGGTATTGTCGCTATCGCCGATCCGGTGAAGGAGTCGACACCCGCTGCTATTGACGCTCTGCACGCCGACGGCATCCGCATCGTCATGCTGACCGGTGACAATCGCATTACGGCTGAAGCAGTCGCCCGGCAACTGGGTATCGACGAAGTGGAAGCGGAAGTGTTACCCGATCAGAAAGCGGCAATCGTCATGAGATTGCGCGAACAAGGGCGAGTGGTCGCCATGGCGGGGGATGGAGTCAACGATGCTCCGGCTTTGGCCACCGCCGATGTTGGCATTGCTATGGGTACGGGCACCGATGTCGCGATTGAAAGCGCAGGGGTAACCTTGCTGCGCGGCGATTTGCTGGGTATTGTCCGGGCGCGACGTTTATCCGAAGCAACCATGCGCAATATCCGCCAGAACCTGTTCTTCGCCTTTATCTACAATGCAGCTGGCGTACCGATCGCAGCCGGGGTGCTTTATCCGTTCTTCGGTATCTTGCTGTCACCGATTTTTGCTGCGGCAGCGATGTCGCTATCTTCGGTCAGCGTAATCGTCAATGCATTGCGGCTACGCGCCATTAAGCTGAGGTAAGTATAGAAAGTTTCAAACAACGCTTCTGAATTTTTAATTTTATAAGTAATGTAAAACGAGTACTATCAAAATTTGGCAAAGTTTTAGTTCACAATCCCATAAATCAGGAGGTGCAACATGGCAAAGATTCTTGTTTTGTATTACAGCATGTATGGTCATATTGAAATCATGGCCAACGCGGTAGCTGAAGGTGCGCTCAACGTCGAGAATACAGAGGTTGTCGTTAAACGTGTCCCCGAGCTCATGTCGGAAGAAGTGGCACGAAGGGTCGGTGCCAAACTTGATCAGCCAGCGCCCATAGCGACGGTGGATGAATTGCCCGATTACGATGCCATCATCTTTGGTACACCTACGCGTTTCGGCAATATGTGCGCGCAAATGCGCAATTTTCTGGACCAGACAGGCCGGTTATGGCTCAGCGGTGGACTGATAGGCAAAGTAGGTAGCGTGTTTACGTCTACCGGCACCCAGCACGGTGGCCAGGAAACCACGATCACCTCATTTCATACCACCTTGCTCCACCACGGCATGATCATCGTGGGCGTTCCTTATTCCTGCCAGGAGATCATGAACATGAGCGAAATCACCGGTGGATCACCTTATGGAGCAAGTACGCTGGCCGGTGGCGATGGGAAACGTCAACCATCAGAAAATGAAATAAAAATTGCGCGCTTTCAAGGTACTCATGTTGCGGAAGTGACCGGCAGATTATGTCGTGAATAAGCCAACTTAATAAAGTGATATTACTCAAATTTAAAAAATGTACTGCCTCTCTACCAGCAGACGATTTTAACGATGACAAACCAAATATCACAAGCGCTTTCACCAGTTTTATTTTTACCGCACGGTGGCGGGCCATTACCGATTCTGGGCGACAAAGGGCATGAAAAGATGGTTTCTTTTCTGCGGAAAATCGCAAGTGAGCTGAACGAGCCATCCGCGATTTTAGTCATCAGCGCCCACTGGGAAGAGGAACAGGCAACGATAACCAGTGGCAATCATCCTGAAATAATTTATGACTACTATGGATTTCCTGCCGAGGCCTACAAAATTCAATATGCGGCACCGGGTAATCCCGTGTTGGCGAAAAAAATTTACACCCTGTTAATGGCGAGCGACATACCGGCGAGACTCGATGAGCAGCGAGGTTTTGATCATGGCTTATTTGTGCCGCTCAAGCTGATGTTTCCGCAAGCGCGGATTCCTTGCATTCAGCTATCGTTGCTAAAGAATTTGAATCCTCAAATGCATATTGCGCTTGGAAAGGCAATTGCGTCTTTACGTGAGAAAAATATTCTGATTATCGGTTCAGGCATGTCATTTCATAATTTGAAAACATTTTTCACAAACGATATCGATAGCAGCAGAGAAAACAATGCGTTTGATCATTGGTTGATTGAAACGTGCACCCATCCGGAGATTTTATCTGAAGTGCGTAAACAACGATTGATTGAATGGGAGAAGGCACCGTTTGCCCGATTCTGTCATCCGCGAGAAGAACATTTATTGCCTTTGCATGTTTGCTACGGTATTGCCTGTGCCGGTACGCCAATAGCAAAAGTTGTATTTAATGATGAGATTATGGGGGAAAAAGTAACAAGCTTGCTGTGGCAGTAGGATCATGGAATGGAGAATCCGTATGAAAAAGACAAAATTGGAAAATTGGGTATCCGGTTGCATATTCGCGATCTTTTTAACGATAAGCAACGCGTGGTCAGCGGAGGATGAGAAAACCACTCCTGGATTTGCATGGAAAGATGGTGCAGAAATTTACGCCAAAATTTGTGCATATTGTCATGAAGCGCAAGTCGGGCCGCAAATTCGCCATCGCGACCTTCCCGCAACTTATATTCGCGCAATCGTCCGCAATGGAAATCGTGCCATGCCAGCATTTCGCGCTTCAGAAATCGACGATGAATCATTAGTCAAACTGGTGGATTTCATTTCAAAAAAAGAAACTCAGCATTAAGGAGATCACATTCCATGGATGAAACGCGACGTAGCCTCATCAAAGGCATGCTGACTGGCGGAACCTTGCTGGCTTTCGGTATTCCTACCGTTACGCAAGCGGTGTCCATCGGCCAAACACTGTCAGATAGTGCGCGCAATTGCCAGTTGTTACTGGGGAATACCCCGATAGACGAGGCATTTGCCAAAGGTGCTCAAGCTGCTTGTACCCGATACAGCAGCTTCAGCCAAGAAGGCGCATTATCAACATTTCAATTAACAAATGAACTATTAATCGACCCTCTGCGTATAGCCGAATTATTGACGCAATCCCGCAATATGCGCTGGGTAGCCATCATGGATTATGCCAATGCGGCCATATTCACCGAGTTGGTGCGAAACTCTGAACGGCGTCTCCTTGCATTAGGCTCGCATATGTCCACATCCAGCAATAACGCCTCCCTCCCGCTGCGCCATGTGTGGACTACCGCATCGTCGGCATACAGCGCCGGAGGACTGCTGGCATCCCTGCTTGTTCAAAATCAACCTGATTTCTCTATTGTCGAAAATTTTCTTGAACAAGCGAAAGCAGATAGCGCAATGAAAGATTCATCACTAGCGGGATTCTCATCTTATTTGCTGGCTGAAAAACCTGCAACTTATTTGCATTGCGCTGGCATTTCTCCGCTGGAAGCCAGTCAACTGCTTGGCTGGAAAGCATCCAAAAATTGGGAATCGGCATCATCCGGGGGCGATGAATCTTCCATCAATCAAGACCAAACAGCGCCGGGGGCAACACTTGAACATCTCCGATTTGACAACTGGATAGAAGCTACCGGCTATGCGGTTGTGGCAACTGCAATGGGTATGGGAACACATCAGGAACCTTGTTCCAGCCGCGCATTCGTGCATCAATCAGGTCAGCGCCGTCTGGATCATCAAGGGTTATCGGGAAATCATTTCGCTTCGTTCGTAATCGACGTGTAGGGAGAACACAGCATGACCAGTCAATATATCTCATTGCCTAAAGGCGTATCGGAAAAAACCTTCGATGCGGCCATCCGTGATTTTCGCAAGATACTCGGCGACGCTTCCGTACTCACCAGCGCGGAACAGCTTGCACCTTATATCAAGACGATGATGCCGGTTTCCGATGCCGAACATACGCCGTCTGCGGCACTATTGGCCACAACCGTCGAGCAAATCCAGAAAATCGTTGCGATTTGCAATCAATACAAAGTACCGATCTGGATGATTTCCACCGGGAAAAACCTGGGCTACGGCTCGGCAGCCCCGGCAGAACGTGGTCAAGTGGTGCTCGATCTCAAACGCATGAATCGCATTCTCGAAGTGGATAAGGATTTAGCCTTTGCATTGGTTGAACCGGGTGTAACGTATCAACAACTCTACGATCACATCAAAGAACACAAGCTGGGCTTATGGCTATCGATGCCCGCACCCTCCGCCATCGCGGGACCGGTTGGTAACACGCTGGATCGTGGTGTGGGTTATACGCCCTATGGCGAGCACTTTTTGTTCGCTTGCGGCATGGAGGTCGTGCTGGCGAATGGAGAAGTACTGCGTACCGGCATGGGCTCGATGCCCAATTCCAACACCTGGCAGGTATTCAAATGGGGCTATGGCCCCTATCTGGATGGCATTTTTACGCAATCCAACTATGGCATCGTCACCAAATTCGGTTTCTGGTTGATGCCTGAACCACCGGCATTCAAGCCGTTTGTGATTCAATACCAGAATGAAGAAGATATCGTGGAAATCGTCGAAACAATTCGCCCGTTGCGTATCAGCGGTGTCATTCCGAACGCTGTGGTCATTGCCCATGCGCTCTATGAAGCACCGGTAAAAGCCAAGCGCAGTGATTATGTGTCCGGGCCGGGTTCAATTCCGGATGAAGCGGTGTATCGAATTATGAAAGATCACAAATTAGGAATCTGGAACGTTTATGCCGCGCTTTATGGCACGCAAGAGCAGATTGATGTGAATTGGAAGATTGTGACACAAGCATTCAGTCAATCGAACAAGGCCAAGATACTGACGGAACAGGAAGCAAGTGATGATCCGGCATTTGCTTACCGCGCCAAGCTCATGCGTGGAGACATGACGCTCACGGAATTTTCGTTGTATAACTGGCGCGGAGGTGGCGGTTCGATGTGGTTTGCGCCCGTCTCTCAGGCGCGTGGCAGTGAGACCCTGAAACAAATGGCACTGACCAAGCAGATACTGGCCAAATACGGACTGGATTATTCCGGTGAGTTCATCGTCGGAATGCGCGATATGCATCACATTGTCGACGTCCTGTATGATAAGACCGATCCCGAGCAGACGAAAGCGGCCTATCAATGTTTCGATGAATTGCTGACCGAATTCTCCGCGCGCGGGTATGGAACTTATCGCGTCAATACGGCATTTATGGATAAAGTCGCCGAAACCTATGGCCCGGTGCAGAGAAATGTTCACAGAACACTTAAAAAAGCGTTGGATCCCAATGGCATTCTTGCGCCGGGAAAATCAGGCATTCGCTAGTTTCATTTTTACCTTGAGTAAGACCTAACGATTTCAAAGCGAAGTTACCCGTGAAAAAAATCAAGGCAGCTGTTATCCGCAAGAAAGGCGGCCCTTTTCAGATTGAAAATCTGATGCAGGATGATCCGCAAGCGGATGAAGTGCGAGTTCGCATCGTAGCGGCGGGAATGTGCCATACCGATATGGTTGCGCGCGATCAACTCTATGAGGTGCCCCTGCCGGTAGTGTTGGGGCATGAAGGCTCCGGTGTGGTCGAACAGATTGGCAGTCATGTGAAGAAAGTCGCGGTTGGCGACCATGTGGTGCTGACCTATATGTGGTGCGGCAACTGCAAACCCTGTTTACGTGGCGATTTGACTTACTGCGAGCATTTTTATGCGTTGAATTTTGGCGGTACGCGCGAAGACGGCAGCACGTCCACTTTTGGTGCAAACAATACATCAGAGCCAATTCACGACCATTTCTTCGGGCAATCGTCGTTTGGCACATTTGCGCTGGTGCACGAACGCAACGTCATCAAAGTTCCGAAAGATGCGCCCCTGGAGCTTCTTGGCCCACTGGGTTGCGGCATTCAGACCGGTGCCGGCGCCGTCATCAACGCACTCAAAGTCAATCCGGGCAGCAGTTTTGCAGCTTTTGGCGGCGGTGCAGTGGGACTCAGTGCCGTGATGGCGGCACGTGTTGCCGGTGCTACGACCATCATCTCGGCCGATGTGGTTCCTTCGCGTCTGGCCTTGGCGATGGAACTCGGCGCAACCCATACCATTAATAGCCGGGAAACCGATCCGGTCGAGGCGGTTCGTAAAATTACCGGTGGCGGCGCTGATTTCGCGCTGGAATCGAGCGGGCGCCCAGCCGTACTGCGTCAAGCCATTGATGCGCTGGCTATTCGCGGAACATGCGGCATTGTCGGCGCACCGGCCTTAGGAACGGAAGCGAGCTTCGATGTGAACGGCGTGATGACCACAGGAAAACGTATTATCGGAATCGTCGAAGGCGATAGTAACCCCGATCTCTTTATCCCGGCACTGGTCGAGCTTTATCAGCAGGGGAGATTTCCTTTTGACAAACTGGTGAAGTTTTATTCCCTCGACCAAATCAATCAGGCCGCTGAAGATAGTGAGAAGGGCATCACGATTAAACCGATCATTCGACTGTAGTACACATTTGTGTATTTCACTTCGAGTGAGTTTTCCACGAAAACACGCACGAGGAATGCTTTATGGAAAAGAAATTAGAATCCCGATCATCTTATTCGAATTTCGACCGACTACTCATCAATGGCCAATGGCGCCACGGCAAAGGCTCTAAGATTTTACACGATCTCAATCCTTATGATGGTAGTACGCTGGTCGAAATACCTCATGCCAATCGCGATGACATGGACGAAGCCTATCGCGGTGCCGCCAAAGCACAGCACGCATGGGCGGCATTAATACCGGGCCAGCGCGCAACCATCATGCGCCGTGCGGCGCAGATTATGGAAGCGCGCCGTGAAGAAATTGTGTCGTGGATCATTCATGAATCCGGCGGCACGCGCATCAAAGCCAATCTGGAATGGAACGCAGTACATGGTGTACTTCTGGAGGCAACTACCCTGCCTTATTTGGTAGAAGGCCGGATTCTTCCGGCGGACATTCCCGGCAAGGAAAGCCGCATGTATCGTAAACCCGTGGGAGTTGTCGGTGTGATCAGCCCCTGGAATTGGCCATTTCAACTTACCGCCCGCTCTGCAGCGCCCGCGCTCGCGGTTGGTAACGCGGTCGTGGTCAAGCCAGCCAGTGATACTCCAATAACGGGCGGGCTGCTGTTTGCAAAAATCCTTGAAGAAGCGGGATTGCCTGCGGGTGTACTCAGCATTATCGTGGGTGCAGGCAGCGAGATTGGCGATGCGTTTGTCACCCATCCTATTCCTCGTGTCATATCGTTTACCGGTTCGACGCCGGTTGGTCGCAATATCGCAAGATTGGCAGCCGAAGGACCCATGCTAAAGCGGCTTGAATTGGAATTGGGTGGTAATGGCCCATTTGTGGTATTGAATGACGCCGATCTGGGACAGGCCGTGGAAGCCGCCGTGTTCGGTAAATTTTTACACCAGGGCCAGACCTGCATGAGCGTTAACCGCTTCATTATTGAAGATCGGATTCACGATGAGTTTGTCGAGCACTTTGCTGATCGGGTACGGCAACTGAAAGTAGGCGATCCGAATGCAGCAGATACCATGATCGGTCCGATTATCAATGAATCCCAGTTAAATAGTTTGCAGCAACGGATCCACGATGCCATTTCATCTGGAGCCCGCCAAATGGCGGGGGGTGAAGCACAAGGCCTGGTGCTTCCACCGCATGTATTCTCTCAAGTCACCAATCAGATGCCATTGGCGCAAACGGAATCATTCGGCCCCATAGCACCGATCATACGCGCGCGCAATGAAACGGATGCGTTGAATATCGCCAACGACACCGACCTTGGATTGGCTGCCGCGGTGTTTACGCAGGATGTTGAACGCGGCCTACGGTTCGCGCAACAACTCGAATCGGGCATGGCGCATATCAATGACCAACCGGTCAATGATTTACCTTATAACCCCTTCGGCGGTGAAAAGAACTCAGGAGTCGGCCGCTTCAATGGCGTCTGGGCCGTCGCAGCATTCACGACCGATCAATGGATAAGCATTCAGCATACGCCGCGCCACTACCCATTCAACGCACAGACCATTGCCTGATTTAAAGGTGCGGCAAAAAGATTTACTCATTTTAAAAGTCCTTACCAAGGAAACGCAGAACAAGTTACATGATTTTTTAATCGAAAAATCAACGATAACTAGAAGTATCGGAAGCAAATAAGACCCGTGTATTTTCAGCCGCTTTAACAAGTGGCATATCCGGTTATTTTACCAAGGCAGGGATATTGCATGAATTGCCCGAGTCGTTCTATTGGGCCATGTCATATCATTAATCAATCAAACATGATGTATTATTATGCATGTAACGCTTTATCCGCATAGATTCAACCCCCCAGCATCACAGTACACGAAGAAGAAGTAATATGAAAAAAAATCTTTTGGTTACCAATAACGTATCAATGCTAATAGCTCTGGCATTAGTACTGGGCTTCCTTTATTGGGCAAGGATAATTGTTATTCCTATCGCGTTATCGATTCTTTTAACTTTTCTACTTGCGCCAATCGTAGCATGGCTACAGCAGCATGGTGTCGCTAGAGTCGTAGCGGTTGCCCTAGCAGCTTCGCTGGCATTAAGCACCATTGTAGGGGCAATTTGGGGGGTAACCAGTCAAATTGGAAGCTTATTGGATACCTATCCCCAATATGAAAACAATATTTTATCCAAACTCAATCAAATCACCGAGCGCGACCGTGATGGGATATTAGACAAGTTACAGGTTGTAACAGAACGCATTACCGAGAAATTGACAAATAATCCGGCAATTGAAGACAAATTACCCATCCCTGCCGACAAAAAAGAAAAAATAGAAGCTCAACCCGTACGTATTGTAGACGATGGCCCTTTTCAACTTTCACAATTATGGTCTGTTTTTGGTCCGATGCTAGAACCTCTGGCTAATGCGGGATTAATCATTGTGCTGGTTTGCTTTATGCTGCTTAATCGTGAAGATTTACGCGATCGTGTCATTTCGTTGATCGGTGTAGAACAATTAGCCCATACAACCCGAGCATTCGAGGATGCGGGTGAACGCGTCAGCAGGTATTTGCTGATGCAATTGCTGATAAATTTAGGATACGGTGTCGCGGTGGCTCTGGGTTTATGGTTACTCGACGTTCCTTACGCAGCGTTATGGGGGTTCTTTGGGGCGCTGTTACGTTATATTCCTTATCTCGGCGCATGGCTGACTGCAATCCTACCCATTACGCTGAGTTTACTGCTCTCACCGGACTGGTCATTGGCGATAATGGTGCTCGCAATGTTTTGCGTACTTGAGCTGATAACCAATATGATCATCGAACCTATGCTTTATGGTCGTGGCATCGGTGTATCTCAGGCAGCTTTACTGGTTTGTGTCGCGTTTTGGACATGGCTGTGGGGACCTATCGGCCTTATCTTAGCTTCACCACTGACTGTTTGTATCGTAGTGCTGGGTCGATATGTTCCTTACTTAGGCTTTCTGGATACGTTGCTCGGCGACCGGCCCACCCTGTCAGCCGGACAGCGCTTTTATCAACGATTATTAGCCGATGACATCGATGAAGCTTCTGACATAGTTGAAAAACAGCTTTCTGATACTGATCATACCTTAGTACAAGCATTCGACAGTTTAGCCATTCCTGCGTTAATGCAAGCCAGGACCGATTTACGCCACGGTAAAATTGATACCGATGAACAAAATGAATTAATCGATAATTTAACAGCAGTCATTAAAGAATATGAAGAAGAAACCAAAGAAAATGAAAAGCAAGAACAGACTGAGCGCAATATTATTTTAGTCATTCCAGCATGAGATTCGATTGATGATCTGGCGGCACAAATATTAATAAAATCAATACCCCATGAAGATTTTGAATGCCATCAACTTAATTCATTAGGGCTTGCAACTGAAACGCTAACGGTCATTGAACAATTAAAAGCCAGTATTGCCGTTATCGCTTCAGTTTATCCAGGCGATCTAGCGCATACAATCTATCTTTGCAAACGCATACGTACACGATTTCCGGAGATAGTCATTGTTGCCAGCAGATTCGGTATGAACGACCCTCAATCGGTCAAAAATAACTCTAATAAACTACAAGCGGTGGGAGCCAATCGAGTTACCAACACGCTTCAAGAGACTATAATAGAGCTCGAAAAATTGGATCTTCTTGATTTATCAAGCACTAAGTAGAAGGCAACTCAAGTTCATAGAAACGATCCGGCTGAAGAGATGCGGATCTATTACCCATAAATTCTCTCCGGACACGCGTTCCTGGTCCAGATGGTGCGCCGTTGCCAAGGTCTTGACAGCGTGTTAAAAGTAAAGGTTTTAAGAGAAAACCAGCGCAAAAATAATACCGAGCTATGCGCTATGATTGTTATTAAATTAGCGGTACTATTGAGCTTGCTACGTTTCATACAATCCTATTGATAACAAACAAAATCGAAAATACATGATAAAACTATTAGCTTTGACAATGACTCTGATCAGTACCAGCGCGATGGCGGAATGGACCAAAGTAGGTGAAAGCAGTCTCAATGGCGGCTATACCGCCTACGCCGACGTGGCTTCGATCCAGAAGGCCGGAGACCGCGCCAAAATGTGGGCTTTGTTTGATTACCAAACCGTGCAAAAAACCTCCGGTGTTGAATATTTATCAGAAAGAATCCGCCGCGAGTACGATTGTAATCAAAAGCAAATGCGCAAACTGGCTTACAAGTTTTTCAGCTGGAATATGGAAGGCGGCGATCTGATCCGTTCCTACAATCAACCGCAAAAATGGGTACCGATCCCGCCGGATAGCGTCGATGAAGCAGAATGGAAAGTAGCCTGTAACAATTGACTTATTGCTGAGAAGTCATCAATTGTGTAACCCTTGTGATTAAACAGAAAGTAAATTCCTGGCAGCAGGCAATCTTTCCCGATTTTATGAATTATAATCCCGTCAGGTATCCGTTAACACGTATATCGTTCTATTTGCTGCCTGCGTGCGGGAGCTTACCTCGATGATTTCCCTCGTGAACTGAT
Source organism: Nitrosomonas ureae (assembly GCF_001455205.1). Taxonomy (NCBI): domain Bacteria; kingdom Pseudomonadati; phylum Pseudomonadota; class Betaproteobacteria; order Nitrosomonadales; family Nitrosomonadaceae; genus Nitrosomonas; species Nitrosomonas ureae. The sequence goes on along the minus strand of NZ_CP013341.1, from coordinate 1,507,334 downwards.
CCCGCCCGACTCTAAGCGGTAACGTCCAATAACGGAATACCCAACGCATCAGCAATACCTTTTCCATAAGCGGGATCAGCCTTAAGGCAATGCCGGATATGGCGAATCTGAATCTCGCGTGGAACACCACTGATCGAGTTAGCCGTGTTGGCAAACAAAGTTTGTTGTTGCACCGGCGTCATCAAACGAAATAAAGCACCGGGTTGTGAATAGTAGTCGGTATCTTCACGATGATTCCAATGATCGGCGGCGCCTTCAACAGACAAGGGCGGCTCACGAAAATCCGGTTGCTCCTGCCATTCGCCATAGCTATTGGGTTCATAGCCGAGCGTAGCACCATGATTATCGTCGACGCGCATCTGACCATCACGATGATAGCTGTGAAACGGACAGCGCGGAGCATTCACCGGGATCAAGTGGTGATTGACACCAAGCCGGTAGCGCTGCGCATCGCCATAGGAGAAAAGACGGGCTTGCAGCATTTTATCGGGCGAAAAGCTGATACCTGGCGCAACGTTAGCCGGATTGAAAGCTGATTGCTCAACTTCGGCGAAAAAATTCTCCGGATTGCGATTGAGTTCCATCACACCCACTTCGATCAGCGGAAAATCCTTGTGCGGCCATACCTTGGTCAGGTCAAACGGATTATATGGCAATTGGGATGCAGCAGCTTCCGGCATAATCTGTATTTGCAACACCCACCTCGGAAAGTCACCCCGCCCGATAGCTTCATACAGATCACGTTGATGACTTTCGCGATCTTTGCCAATAATCGCTTCGGCTTCTGCATCGGTCAGATTCTTGATGCCTTGCTGGCTCTTAAAGTGGAACTTAACCCAAAAACGTTCGTTACCAGCGTTGATAAAACTAAAGGTGTGCGATCCAAAACCATGCATGGTGCGATAACTGGCAGGAATACCGCGGTCAGACATGACAATGGTGATCTGGTGCAACGCTTCCGGTAACAACGTCCAGAAATCCCAGTTGTTCTTTGCGCTGCGCATGTTGGTACGCGGATCACGTTTCACAGCATGATTCAAGTCGGGGAACTTCAGCGGATCACGCATAAAGAATACCGGCGTATTATTCCCAACCATATCCCAGTTGCCTTCTTCAGTATAAAATTTAACCGCGAAACCACGGATGTCGCGCTCGGCATCTGCCGCACCACGCTCACCGGCCACTGTAGTGAAACGTGCGAACAGATCCGTTTTTTTGCCAATGTGCGAAAAAATTTTAGCCCGCGTGTACCGGGTTATATCGTGTGTCACCGTGAACGTGCCATAAGCACCGGAACCTTTTGCATGCATGCGCCGTTCAGGAATCACTTCGCGATCGAAATGTGCCAGCTTCTCGAGCAGCCATATATCCTGCAGCAAAGCGGGGCCCCGGGGTCCGACCGTCATGGTATTCTGATTATCGGGTACAGGCACACCGGCGGCCGTGGTCAATTTTTTTGAATCACTCATAACAATCTCCTTTTTACGTGGATCAATAATTTTCAGTTATTCAAACCAAATAGACAACGGATTCAGGCAAATATCTTCGGCCAAATTGTTTCACTCTGCCGGTATTCAATCGTTAAGCACTCAGTTAGCCACGTGCTTAACTAATTATAATCATAGCATTATGAACTCCCGTCACGAAGATTGAATCTTCAAGATGCGAATCAAAATAATAAAGGCTTGAACTTTGCCAGTAAACGTGTATCGTATACGGGTCTTTTGGATTCAAGTTGTGAAATGTGATGCGATTGCTTGAGCTTTTTCCTTGATATTCGATGACTACCATGGATTCTCATGGTTGCAACATAAATTATTAATTATTAAGGAAATAGATATGGCAACAGGTACAGTAAAATGGTTCAATGATTCTAAAGGTTTTGGTTTTATCACCCCGGATGATGGTGGAGAAGACATATTTGCTCATTTCTCTGCAATCAGCAGCGGTGGTTACAAATCACTCCGAGAAGCTCAGCGTGTTACCTTCGATATCACAACCGGCCCCAAAGGTAAACAGGCATCCAATATCGTACCGCAGTAAATGTAGATTAATTAAAAAAGCCCGACCGTTTACGGCCGGGCTTTTTTAATTGCGGCATCTCTCGAAGGCTTATAAACAGCAAAACTGTTTACCATTTTGATAAAAGCTTTAAGTCAATAATGTTTAAAAATTTCCTCATCGATATAAACAAAATTGATGTGTTCCGTCATTATGGAGTTCCATATGGTTAAGCAGTGGCTTATCCGCTTTCAGCAGTTTGATAATATCGCGCTTCTCGTGATCCGGTAAGTTCCATGTTCAGCAACCAATTGAATAAAAATGGAGAAAGATTAGCATGGGTGCGCCGGGGTATGGCGGGCGGTCGTTGGAATTTGCGCGGAATTCCTGAAAACCGATCCGGATTGCGGTAGCATAGCGGCATTTCAATCCCTGTGGTGAATTGCTATGCCTGTCAATATTTCCCCCTTAACTGCTGAACAACTGCTGCCCGTCGCGGGCGTGACCCTCGGTATTGCCGAAACCGGCATCAAGAAGGCAAATCGCAAGGATTTGCTGGTGATGGTACTGGACGAAGGCACGAGAGTCGCCGGGGTGTTTACGCAGAACCGTTTTTGCGCCGCGCCGGTGATCGTGGCCAAGCGGCATCTGGCGCAATTGGTACGCGCGCTGATAATCAACACCGGCAATGCCAATGCCGGAACCGGTGAATCCGGCATTCTCAATGCGCAAATGACGTGCGCAACATTGGCCAGGCTCCTGGGCCTTGCACCGCAACAGGTGTTGCCGTTTTCAACCGGTGTGATTATGGAACCGTTACCGGTGGATCGGATCATCCAGGGATTACCGGCGGCGTTGGAAAACCGTAGAACCAATAACTGGTTCGATGCAGCGCATGCGATCATGACCACGGATATCGTGCCCAAGGCGGCGTCGAAGCAAGTGCAGATCAAAGGCAAAACCGTGACAATCACCGGCATCTCTAAGGGTTCCGGCATGATCCGCCCGAATATGGCAACCATGCTGGGCTATATCGCGACCGATGCAGCCATCAGTCAGCCGATGCTGCAAAAGCTGGTACAGCATGTAGCGGATCGCTCGTTTAACCGCATTACCGTGGATGGCGATACCTCGACCAACGATGCATTCATCGTGATGGCAACCGGAAAAGCTGGTAACCCAGAAATTGTTAATCCCCACACCGAGGAATTCTGCCAGTTGCAGGATGCGATCACCACGGTTGCTGCCGAGCTGGCGAAAATGATCGTGCGCGATGGCGAAGGCGCGACCAAATTCATTACCGTGCAAGTCGAAGACGGCCAAAGCAGAGATGAATGCGCCAGAGTAGCATATGCAATTGCGCATTCACCGCTGGTCAAAACCGCATTTTTCGCGTCCGACCCGAATTTAGGGCGTATTCTGGCCGCCATCGGTTATGCGGACATCGATGATTTGGATGTCGATGACATTCAACTTTATCTGGATGACGTGTTGGTGGCGGAAAAAGGCGGTCGGGCAGGGAATTACCGCGAAGAAGACGGGCAGCGCGTGATGCATCAGGCTGAGATCACGATCCGTGTCGTACTCAATCGCGGCACCGCCTCAACCACCGTATGGACCTGCGATTTTTCGTATGATTATGTCAAGATTAATGCGAGTTACCGCAGCTGAGAGCCTGCGGCGTCAATATTATGAGTGATTGGGACAAACTGTATAAGCGTGCAAACAAACTGCTGGATCGCTTGGAGTATTTCTTGCCGGTGAATCATCCGCAACCGG